>JBJERA010000022.1:0-3326 GCA_051882035.1 Hominimerdicola sp. | reverse complement strand
TCGTTCAGCAATGAGATTGGGTGCTGAACACGTTTACATTGTTTACCGTCGTTCTATGGACGAGCTTCCTGCTCGTAAGGAAGAAGTTCACCACGCTCAGGAAGAGGGAATCGAGTTTATGCTCCTTAACAATCCTGTTAAGATCCTTGGTGATGAGAACGGTCACGTTTGCGGTATGGAATGCGTTAAGATGGAGCTTGGCGAGCCTGACGAGAGCGGCAGAAGAAGCCCTGTTGAAATTAAGGATTCCAACTTTGTACTTGACGTTGATACAGTAATTATGTCAATCGGTACTTCGCCTAACCCACTTATCAGAAGCACAACTCCGGGTCTTGAAGTTAACAAGAGAGGTTGTCTGATTGTTGACGAGAACGAGTGTACTACTAAGGAAGGCGTTTATGCAGGCGGTGACGCTGTTACAGGCGCTGCTACCGTTATTCTCGCTATGGGTGCAGGCAAGAAGGCTGCTGCCGCTATTGACGAGTACATTAAAAACAAGAAATAATTTCTTATAAGTTGCAAAAATATTATTAAAACCCTTGAATTTATAAATAAAATCTGTTATACTAATAAAAGTATTCGTTTTAAGTTTTATTTTTTGGAGGTTTTTTAATGAATTTTTCAACTGCAATTACTATGCTTGCTAATTCGGCAAATAGCGGTACTGCTGCTACTCTTATCAGTATGTTGCCTTTGGTATTGATTTGTGTTTTCTTTTATTTCTTCATCATGCGTCCTCAGAAAAAGCAGGAAAAAGCTGACCAGCAGATGAGAGATAATCTTGAAATCGGCGATGAAGTTGTTACTAACGGCGGAATCGTTGGCATCGTTTTTCAAATCAAGGATGACACTGTTGTTATCGAAACAGGCGGTGACAGAAGTAAAATCAGAGTTAAAAAGTGGGCGATTGCAAAGAATGAAACCGTTCATGAGGACGACGTTAAGTAATTTCTGACGTTTGCAGTAAATTTTGCGGTTAATTATATTTTGTTTAAAAGCTGACGTTTTATCAGACGTCAGCTTTTTTGTGTGCAAATTTCAAAATCCCCTTTTCAAATGCAGGTAAATGTGATATAATATTATGTACGGAGGTGTCTAGACTTGGATAGTAAATTTGTTGAACTAAAAAGAAAAGCTTTGGAAAAATATTTTTCTAGAATGAACCCTGAACAGCAAAAGGCTGTTTTTAAAATAAAAGGGTCTCTCCTCATTCTTGCAGGAGCAGGCAGCGGAAAGACAACGGTGCTTGTAAACCGAATTGCAAATATGATTTTCTTTGGAAATGCCTACAATTCGGAGCAGACTTACGGTGAACCGACGGCTGAGGACTTACAGTTTTTGCAGGACTACATTGACGGAAAAACAGATGACAAGCAGACTCTTGCTGATATTGTCGCTTACGATTGTGTTAAACCTTGGAACATTCTTGCAATTACATTTACCAACAAGGCTGCAGGTGAATTGAAAGAGAGACTTTCTCTTATGCTTGGCGAGGCTGGTGAGGGGCTCACTGCTGCAACATTCCATTCAGCTTGCGTGAGAATTCTTCGCCGTGAGTGCGATAAAATCGGCTTTGAGAAGAATTTTACAATCTATGACAGCGACGATTCTCAGCGTACAATTAAGGCAATTCTTCACGATTTGGATATTTCAGACAAAATGTTCCCGCCACGTTCCATTATGTCGGAAATTTCTCACCAGAAAGATAACATGATTTCCCCCGAAGAATACAGCTCTACAAGTGGAAATGATTACCGAACAGACACTATCAGCAAGGTTTATCAAAAGTATCAGGAGCGTTTGCATAGTGCAAATGCTATGGATTTTGATGACATTATTTGTTATACAGTTAAGCTTTTTGAGGAAAATCCTGACGTTCTTGACCATTACCAGAATTTATACAAATATATTATGGTTGACGAGTATCAGGACACCAACAAAGTGCAGTTCAGACTGGTTTCCCTGCTGTCGCAGAAGTTCAACAATCTCTGCGTTGTAGGCGACGATGACCAGAGTATTTACAAATTCAGGGGTGCGACTATTGAAAACATTCTCAATTTTGAAGAGCAATTCGACTGCGATAACAATACCGACGTTATCAAGTTAGAACAGAATTACCGCTCAACCCAGAATATTCTGACCTGCGCCAACGAGTTAATCAAGAATAATCAGGGCAGAAAGGGTAAAAAACTTTGGACAAGTTCGGGTGACGGTGAAAAAGTTACAATTTACAAAGCTGCTAACGAAAAGGGAGAGGCAAAATTTATTACCGATACCATTCTTGAAAACATTCATAATGGAAGAAAATACAGCGACCACGCAGTTCTCTACCGCATGAACGCTCAGTCGAACTCTCTTGAACAGGCTTTCATTCAGAGCGGTATTCCTTACAAAATTATTGGCGGGCTGAAATTCTACGACCGTAAGGAAATCAAGGATATTCTTGCATATTTGTCTGTAATTAACAACCATTCGGATATGCTCAGACTAAGGAGAATTGTCAACGAGCCAAAACGTGGAATCGGCGACGCAACTGTCACCGCTTTGGAACAGATTACTTCTGATTTGGGCGAAAATCCAATTCAAGTTATGCTTGACGCTGAAAACTACGCTCCTATTGCCAAACGTGCAAAAACTTTGACGGCTACCGCTAAGATGATTGAGGAACTTACCGAGCTTTCCGAAACTGTTTCTCTTGAAGAACTTCTTGACGAGCTGCTGTACAAAACCGGATATGCCGATTACTTGAAAGGTCAAGGCGACGAGGGTCAGCAAAGGCTTGAAAATATTGCTGAGCTTAAATCCACCATGTCGGCTTACGAGGAGGACAGCGATGAGCCGTCTTTGTCTGAATTTTTGGAAGAAATTTCACTTTATACCGATGTGGACAAGCTTGATTCGGAGGGTGATTATGCAGTGCTTATGACCATGCACTCTGCGAAAGGTCTTGAATTTCCGGTAGTTTTCGCCGTTGGAATGGAGGAAAATATCTTCCCGTCCGCACGAAGTCTTGACTCTGAGGCTGACCTTGAAGAGGAGCGCAGGCTTGCCTACGTTGCTGTGACAAGAGCAAAAGAAAAGCTTTATCTAACACGTTGTGCATCAAGAATGCTTTATGGTCGCACAGAATGTAACAGAACTTCAAGATTTATCAAGGAACTTCCTCGTGATAATATAGAAAAGTTGGAACAGGAAGAATTATCTCTTGCATCATCGGAATATTCCGGCAATGAAGTTAAGCCAATCCACAGTATGAATTTACAGCAGCAGCTTGCAATGAAACGTGCTGACAAGAAAACGCATTCCAATGATAATCAAACTTTAAC
>JBJERA010000021.1:0-3326 GCA_051882035.1 Hominimerdicola sp. | reverse complement strand
AAAGCGTTGTTTACAGGGGACTTCAAAAGCTACGAGCGTACTTTTTCTCTGCTTACTCAGGTTGCAGGACGCAGCGGACGTGGAGAAAAAGCGGGTGAGGCATATATTCAGACCTTTGTTCCCGAGCATTATGTGCTTAATCTTGCGGCGCAGCAGAATTATGACGAGTTTTATGAAGAAGAAATTGCTCTCAGGCAGTCGCTTACCTATCCGCCGTTTTGTGATTTGTGTGTGATTGGTTTTGCATCTGCTCTCGAAAGCAAGGCAATTACTGCGTCAAAGTGGTTTACCGATAAAATCGCAGAGTATGTGCATAGCAGACAGGTTACGTTTCCTTTAAGAGCCATTGGACCTGCACCATGTACTCTTGAAGTTATTAATAATAAATATAGGTACAGATTGATACTTAAATCTAAAAACACCAAAGATTTCCGTGAAATGATTAGAACTGTTATGAAAGAGTTTTACAAAAATAACGATTTCAGAAACGTAAATATTTTTGCCGATATTAACGGAGATATAGGACTTTAAAGGAAAGGAAGTTCAAAATGGCAATCAGAAATATACTTAATAAAAGTGATGAAATTCTTCATAAGGTTTGCAGACCCGTTGAAAATTTTGACGAAAAGCTGTGGACTTTGCTTGACGATATGGCTGAAACTCTTGCAAAAGCCAACGGAGTAGGTCTTGCCGCTCCGCAGGTTGCAATCAGAAAAAGAGCCGTAATTATCGATGTTGGCGACGGCGAAGTACATGAGCTTATTAATCCTGAGATTACTTGGGAATCTCAGGAAAAACAGCGTGTTGTTGAGGGTTGTCTTTCTTGTCCCGGCGAGTGGGGATATGTAACACGTCCTATGAAAGTTAAGTTCAAGGCTCAGAACAGAAAGGGCGAGTGGTACGAAATGGAGGTCGAGGGCTTGTTTGCTCAGGCAGTTTGCCACGAACTTTCGCACCTTGACGGTCATCTTTTCCTTGAATTTGTAGAAGAATTTGTTGAGGTTGAGGAATAAATGAAGATAATTTTTATGGGAACGCCAGATTTTGCCGTTCCTGCATTGAAAAAATTGTATGAGAACCCTCTGTATGATGTTCAGGCGGTTTTTTGTCAGCCTGATAAGCCAAAGGGCAGAGGATATAAGCTTACTCCTCCGCCTGTAAAGGTTGTTGCAACGGAGCATGAAACCCCTGTTTTTCAGCCTCAGAGTCTTAAAAACAACGGTCAGGAATTTATTGAAATTATCAAAAGACTTGATCCCGATTGCATTGTGGTGGCAGCATATGGAAAGATTTTGCCGAAAGAGGTTCTTGAAATTCCAAAGCATGGCTGTGTAAACATTCATGGCTCGCTTTTGCCTAAATACAGAGGAGCAGGTCCTATTCAATGGGCAGTGCTTAATGACGAGGCAGAAACGGGAATAACTACAATGCTTATGGGCGAGGGAATTGATACGGGAGATATTCTGCTCCAAAGCTCAACAAAGATTGGCGAAAACGAAACTGCGTCGGAGCTTTTCGACAGACTTGCGGATATGGGTGCGGAGCTTTTGATTGATACACTTGAAAAGCTTGAAAACGGCAGTATTACACCGATTAAGCAGGACGAAAAGCTTGCAAGTCATGCGCCGATGCTTTCAAAGGAAATGTGCAGGATTGATTTTTCAAATTCTGTCAGAAAGGTTCACAAGCAGATTTGCGGACTTTCCGACTGGCCTTGTGCAACAACGGTTCTTAATGGAAAAAGGCTGAAAGTTTATAAGTCTGAAATTGTTTCAAATGCACCATGCACAAAGCCTGCGGGCACTGTGGTTGACGAAAAGGACTTTTCGGTTGCCTGCGGTGATGGAGTAATCCGCTTTACCGAAATTCAGGCGGAAGGCTCAAAGCGTATGAAAACCGCAGATTATCTGCGAGGAAAGCCTTTGGAAAAGGGCGTTGTGTTGGAGTAAAAATCGGAGGATTTAATGGGAAATGCCAGAAAAGTTGTTGTAAGGCTCTTGACCAAGCTGGACGAAAATTCTGCTTATTCAAATATTTTACTTGATGATTGTCTTGAAAAAGGTGATTTGTCACCGCAGGATAAGAAGTTTGCGTCTGCACTCTTTTACGGAGTTCTTGAACGACAGCTGACTCTTGATGAAATTATAAAGGAATATTCAAAGAACCCTGCAAATAAGCTGAACAGCGACATCAGAAATATTCTGCGGTCAGGAATTTATCAGCTTAAATTTATGGATTCAGTGCCTGATTCTGCGGCGGTTGACGAGGCTGTTAAGCTTGCCAAAAAGAACCGTAATCCTGCGGCGGCAGGGTTTGTGAATGGTCTGCTCAGGAATTATATTCGTGCAGAAAAGCCGCTGCCCAAGCGTGATGACAAATTTGAGCAAATGTCAGTGGATTATTCTTGTCCTTTGTGGCTTGTTAAAAAGTGGTGTAGTGAGTACGGTGAAAAGACTTGCAGGAGTATGCTTGAAACTTCGCTGGGGCAGGCTCCCACTACGGTTCGTATTAACAGCGTTTTTGATCCGGTTGTGGATACGCTGGAAATGCTGTCGGCTGACGGGGTTACCTTTGAGAAGAATGAAATTCTTGACGATTGCTATAATGTATGCCTGAGCGGCGGAATCGAGCATACAAATGCTTACAAAAAAGGCAGACTTCACGTTCAGGATTTGTCCAGTCAGCTGTGCTGTGCGGCTCTTGAACCTGCGGAAAATGACGTGGTTCTCGACCTTTGTTCCGCTCCGGGCGGAAAAGCCTTTACTATTGCCGAGATGATGAAAAATCATGGTGAGGTTCATGCGTTTGACCTGCACAATAATCGTGTAAAGCTGATTAATTTCGGTGCAAGGCGGTTGGATCTGACCTGCGTTTCGGCTCAGGTTAATAACGCTAAGGCTTTTAATGAGCAAATGCCAATGGCTGATAGAATTTTGTGCGATGTGCCTTGTTCGGGACTTGGAGTCATAAGGCGAAAGCCTGAAATAAAGTACAAGAACCCTGAGGATTTCCAACGACTTCCTGAAATTCAGTATGAAATTCTGAAAACTTCGTCAAGATATTTAAAGGTTGGAGGAATATTGGTTTATTCTACCTGTACTCTTTCAAGAGCCGAAAATGACGAAGTTGTGGATAGATTTATTGCGGAAAATCCCGATTTTGAACCGTGTCCGCTGGGGCAGGCGTTCGGAAGCGACAAGGGCTGCACAAGGCTTTCGATTACACCCGAAAAATATAATTCCGACGGATTTTTTATTGCTAAATTCAAGCGTCTGAGGTGAGATTTTGCTAACAGTTGATGAAAATGGAAAAATTGATATTTTAAG
>JBJERA010000020.1:0-3334 GCA_051882035.1 Hominimerdicola sp. | reverse complement strand
ATGACAGCCAGAGAGCATACCTGTCTCAAAATGTGGGAATATGATATGTATAATCAAAGAATAATTTTGATTGACAAGGCTGAAAATTCGCAAGGTACGGAAAGATATATTGAAAATGTTCCGGAGGGTCTTATCAGCATGGGATATGTTCTCGAAGAAAGCGCTGATAAGTACCGTAAGCTTTATTCGGATATGCTTGCAGGCAAGGATAAGGTTTCCGCCGCTATACGCACTTTAAAAAACAATAAGCCTTGCTGGGAAAATATCACTTATGTAACCCGTAAAGACGCTTTTGGAAATCCTTATTGGGCTATCGGCGTTTCGGAGGACATTACTGCTCAGAAAGAGGCGGAGGCAAGATTTTTCAAAGAAGAGGCTATAAGAAGTCTGCTTTCGGATGACTTCCTTTACAGTTTGAGATTAAATCTCAGCCGCAACAGTCTTGAAGAAATTATTACTTACAATGACAAATCTATCAGAACGGACTTGAAAAATGTCGGATATGACAGGATTTTTAATAATATATGCAATTCTGTGGCTAATGCTGATGACCGCAAGCGTTTGGAGGCTAATTACACCACTGACAAAATTATGTGGTATGCTGAACGCAAGAAAAATGTGCCTGATTTTGAATACAGACAAAAAGGTGCGGACGGTCATATTTTCTGGACGATGCTTACCTTCCGCATTGCTCCTTCTCCCGATTCAGGCGATTTTATTCTTTTTATTCACGGAAAAAACATTGATATGCTTAAAAAGCGTGAGCTTGCTTTGGAGAAAAAAGCTGAGCTTGACGAAATTACAGGCTTATATAATCTGAACACTATAAAACCGCTTATTGAGAGTATTCTTAAAAATAAGCAGGACAGCCAAGGTATAAGTGCTTTAATGATTTTGGACGCTGACAATTTCAAGCAGATTCAGCTTTCAGGCGGCTTTTTAACAAGAAACGAAGTATTAAAACAAATAGGCAATGACATTAAACGAAATACTCCTGCATCATCTATTTCGGCAAGACTTACTTCCGATTTATTTCTGATATTCTACCACAATATGGCTAAGGAGGACATTTTACGCTGTGAAGAAAGTGTCAGAAATGCTATTTGCAGAAAATACAAGGTTATGAATTTTGAAGTTGAATTAACCTTCTCCGCAGGTGTTGTTTACAATTTCTCAGAAGAAACGTCTTACGACAATCTTTACCGACAGGCTTTGCTTGCACTTGAAACGGCTAAAAGAAAGGGTAAGGACTGTTTGTGCCGTTACAGTAATTCGGAACATTCGGATAGCAGGTTTGAATTATCCGTTTATTCTGAAAAGGGTTCCGATGACAGTATTTTAAATCTTTCATCTCTGCTTGAAAAGAGCCTTTATTTAATTGAAAACGGCAAGGAAAGGAAATCTATAAACCGTACTCTGCTTAGCTACGCAGGCAATTTATATTCTGCTGACAGCATTGTATATTTTAAAAGCAAAAACGGCGGTCTTAAAAAGGAAGTTTCATGGAATTCAAATGACTCAGCAAACTCTTATGAAGACGGAAATGCTGATTTTATTCAGAATGTTGTTGAAGAAATTTATCCTTTGACAGAGGCACGGATTTTCAGCAGTGAATGTGCCGGCTGGGAAAATATCAGCAAATTCTTGGGCGGAAATAAGACAAATATACCGGTGATTATTTCCGTTGTTTATGAAAACAGCAAGGCATCGGAATGTATCCTTGTGATTAATCCACGCAGAAAAACTGATATATTGAAACCGCTTAAATTTATATCTGATTTTATGCGTCATGCAGAAAACACAGAAAAGCTGCATAATAGCTGTAAGTATTCTCTTAATCATGACAATAAAACTCATTTGCTTAATTACGACAGCTATATGAATTATCTGAAAAAATCAAATGATGATGTTTATTCCACTTTTGGTATGGTGGGTATTCACATTGTTGACTTGAAGAAATTCAACAGAATTTACGGAAATGAACACGGCGATGAAATTATTGCATTTGCATCGAACCTGCTCACAGAGATTTTCGGCAAAGACTTATGCTATCGTACAAGCAGTGCAGGTTTTTTAGCATTGTGCCCTGATATTACTATTGAAAATCTGCGGGAAAAGTATGCTCAGTTACAGCAGAGAGTTTCTGAAAATTATGGGGATATTATTGTTACGGCTAAGGTATGGGAGCAAAATTCTATTTCTGTTGAAAAAATTCAGCATCAGCTTGAAGAAAAAATCGACATTGCTCTGAAACAAAAGAAAGAACACAGTTCTGATTATACCGATTCTACCTTATCGGTTATTTCCAAAAAGCTTAAAATGTCAATCAATGACGGCGGACTGCGCACATTCTTACAGCCTAAGGCTACGGCAGGCACAAATGAAATCTGCGGAGCTGAGGCTCTTGTCAGATACTGCACAAAGGATAATAAGATTATTCCGCCGAGCAAATTTTTACCAAGCATTGAAAAGGCTGGGCTTATCCGTTATGTTGACCTTTTTGTACTTGAAGATGTATGCAGAATTATCAGAAGGTGGCTTGACTTAGGCTGGACGCCTTTCACTATTTCCCTCAACTATTCGAGGGCGACAATTCTTGAACCCGGTATCCTGGAAGAAACGAACAGGATAGTGGAAAGCTACGGTATTAGAAAGGACTTGCTTGAAATTGAAGTAACTGAAACAATCGGTTCAATCGACAGCGAGGGTTTGAAGGATATTGTCAGCAGATTTGTCAATTCGGGATATAAGATCGCTCTTGACGATTTCGGTGCGGAATACAGCAATATTTATGTTTTGTATTCCTTGAAGCTTACTTCTTTAAAGCTTGACCGCCGTATTGTCAGCGACATTTATCATGACAACCGTGCAAGACTTGTAGTTGAAAATGTAATCAGGATATGCAAACAGCTTGACATTGACTGCGTTGCCGAAGGCGTTGAGACGCAGGAGTTGTTGGACGTTCTGCGTGATATGGCTTGCGATGTGATACAGGGTTATTATCTCAACAAGCCTATTTCGGAAGAAGATTTCAGCAGACTATATATAAACTGCGGATAAAAGCATTATAATGCAATGGGAAAAGACAGTATTTCTCATTGCATTTTTTTATGTTACAGACATATATATCAAGTGATTAGGCATATAAATTTATAAATATTGATTTTTTTTTGTAAAAAGGTGTTGACTTTTCTGTATAGGCATGATATAATAATTAAGCTGAATGAAGCAAGAGGAAAAAACGAAAACATAATAGTTATTAAATGCGGCAGTGCTGGAATAGGCAGACAGGCACGTTTGAGGGGCGTGTGTCTTTGACGTATGGGTTCAAGTC
>JBJERA010000019.1:0-3374 GCA_051882035.1 Hominimerdicola sp. | reverse complement strand
ATATAGGTCTTGACTACGAAATAGGTATTGACGAGGCTGCACTCTATGGTCCGAAGCTTGACATTCAGTATAAGAATGTATTCGGCAAAGAGGATACAATAGTTACAATTCAGATTGATATGCTCCTTGCTGAAAGATTTGGTATGTACTATGTTGATAAGGACGGACAGAAGAAACTGCCATATATCATTCACAGAACATCTCTCGGCTGTTACGAAAGAACTCTTGCGTATATGCTTGAACGTTTCTCGGGCGTACTTCCTCTTTGGCTTGCACCTGAGCAGGCAAGAATTCTCCCAATCGGAGAAAACCATGTAGAATATGCTCAGAAGCTTGCAGACAGACTTACTTCAATGGGCATGAGAGTAACCGTTGACAGCAGAAACGAAAATATCGGTTCAAAAATCAAAGCGTCCAGACTTGAAAAAATACCATATATGCTTATCATCGGTGATAAGGAAGTTGAGACAAATACAGTTTCCGTCCGTTCAAGAAAAGAGGGCGAACTTCCTGCAATGCCTGTTGATGATATTGTTAATAAGCTTATTACAGAAATCGCAACAAAAGCAAAATAATTACCCGCAAGGGCTGAATAACGAAAACAACGCACAGAAAAAATCGGTGCGTTGTTTTTTGTTAATCATTTTTTGAATTTTCTTCATGACGGGCTATACCAAAAATTATAAAACAGGTAACATTTGCTACGAAGTAAAGAAAATAAATAGTATAGACAACATTAAGAGGAAGATTCCAGCTTGATTCAGGGTGGCTTAATGAATAGCAAACAAAAACGATTGCAACAATAAGCATTAATATGCCTATGATTAAAAAAATCCAACTTTTTTTCATTGTAAAATCTCCTTACTTATATGTAAAAACAATAGCTACTTTATCAGAACGCAAAATATCTCTTGGTGTTATTCCTGGTTCATTAAGTTTACCTTTTGTTTCAATATTAATTCCTTGTTTTTTATAACTTGCCCATACTAGTTCAGAACAATACCAATCTTTTTCATTTACACTTGTATCTTTTGCCAAATCTAATTTGTAGCTTTTGTTCAACTGGTTTTTACAAAATTTAATAGCATTGTTAATTTGTGTGTCAGTTGCACTCTTCACTCGTAAAACAGTAACTTCTTTTTCTTTCATACGAGTATCATCTAAAATCCCTCGTTTAACACCATCACTAATTGCCTCAATTATTCTGATATAACTTTTTTTCGTTTGTTTATCATATTGCTCCCCCAATTAAACCTTGCCACAGTCAATAAGGCATTATGAGCAAATCATTGTAAAATTGGGGTATCACCTTGCCAAAACTGGCAAGGTTTAGTTGGATTATCAATAGAATTTTCCTTCAACAATTGCTATATGACCAGTTATACCAAAACCACCGGCAGCTTCATATATTATATCTCCTTTTTTGACGCTTTTTAGTAGCGAACGTGTGTAGTGGTTTGTATTAGGAATCTTATAATGCTTTCCGTATGATGCTTTCTTAGGACAACTAGTACCTGTATTATAATAATAATTGTTTTTGTTTGAACTACTTGAACTCGAACTTGAATAATAAATATTATGTGTGTAAAAATTTTGAATAGATGAATTTGTTACGTTTGGTACTGTTTCATTTTTACTTATAAAAGATGTTGTAGTTTTAGTATAGTCAATGTTTGATGAGTTATCAGCTAAAACAGGTACAGAAACTGTTACGGACATAATTACCGTTGCTACCATTGATGACAATATGGTTTTTGCTAATTTTAATTTCACATAAATAACCTCCTAAAAGATATTGTTATAACATTATAAACAGTAACATTATACAACGTAATTCATTGAATTGCAACCTTTCTGGAAAATAAATATATGAATATATTGTAAATGTTTTTTTCGCAAATGTATCATTCTTGACCAGAAAAAGAAAAAAGAGTTTTTAGAAAAATAAAGTTAATAAAAACCAATATAGCTGTAAAGTTTTCAACAAATTGTTGAGTAATTGTTGAAAACTCGATGTTGAAAGATGTTAATAACTTTGATTTATAAATATGCGTATTTTAGGGGGCTTTTTCAACAATAAAAATAAAATTTTGCTAAAAATGAAAAAATCAGCTGTTTTTTCAACATCTTTCAACAATTTCTGTTGAAAACTCGTGCGTTTTTGCTATATATTAGGTGATTTAATGGTTATATTTAACAAGCATATAGCAAAAATAAGTAACTTTGTTTTAGTGATTTTTTGTTCAACATTCCGAATCATAAATAAGTCCGCAGTTTCGCATGGAAATTATTCCGTTTGTGCCCACAATATAGTGGTCGAGCAGGGTGATTTCCAACATTCGCAGATAGCCCATAAGCTTTCGTGTGAGGATTATGTCCTCCTGCGATGGTGTATTAAGGGCAGAAGGGTGATTATGAGCAAGAATTATGGTGCTGCATCCGCTGTTCAGAACGATTTTAGTCAGTTCTTTAATGTCAAGGGTAACGTGGTCGCTTTGTCCTGTTGAAACGTCCGTTACGCTCTGAAAGCGACAGCCGTTGTTTATACAGCAGACCTTGATTTTTTCTTTCTTTTCGTCCTTGAAAAAAGTTTTTACATAGTCAAGCGATTTCTGAAAATCCTTTGCGTCGGGGTTTTCAAAGATTTGCTTGTCAATGTAAGCCTCAAGCTGATTAAAGAATTTCAGCGCAATCGCTCCATTTTCACTTAAACCGCTGACGTCCCACAACTCCTCAGGAGAAGCGGAAAGCACTCCCTTTATTGAACCGAACCGATTTATTAGAGCATGAGCAATCTGATTAGTATTTGCTCTGGGGATTACATAGAAAAGCAGCATTTCCAGAATTTCGTGTTCTGCAAAGCCGTCAAAGGTATAATTCTCGGCAAAACGCTTTCTCATTCTTGCCCTGTGACCTGCATGACTGTGCTGTTCAGGCATTTTATCAGTCCTTTCAGATATTTTCTATAACACAATTATACAATATAAGCTGATTTATTTCAAGGGATAAGCCTTTTCTGTGAATATTTTTGCGAAATCTGCTTACAATAGAATGTGTTCTTTGTGCGATATACAATAAAGTATTTTGTTTTCATATACTTTATTGTATATTTCGACAAATTGCAAGAAAGTATATTGACAAACGAAAACTTTAGGTGTATAATATAAAAGCTGTTTGACGAGAACACAATAAATTTGGTTAAGTCAGCAGAAAGAGAAATGTGACGAATTTGTAAAATCTAAAATTTCTTCTTGACAAGTCGAAAAAAGTATGATATAATAAATTACGTTGCTTGATACAAAAGAAAATTGCTTATTATAAGCTGGTGTAGCTCAGTTGGTAGAGCAGCTGATTTGTAATCAGCAGGTCGGGGG
>JBJERA010000018.1:0-15378 GCA_051882035.1 Hominimerdicola sp. | reverse complement strand
ATGGTTTCCAACCAGCTTCGGATAATGTTTGAAGACAGAGAGTTAGCATAAAATAAATTTCTCCTCTCATTATTGTTCCCGAAAGCTGCCGAGGCATTCACGCCTGCGGCGCGCATACCACGTCAGCTTTCAGGAACTGAGCAATTAAGAGGAAATCTCAAAGTACGCTTGCCTTACAAGCCTTTGTTTGATTGGATGATTTTACTTTTACACAAATTATTTGGTGATGCCTTTTATTGCCAATAAACATTCGAAGACTTGTTTTCTGTGTCGATAAATAGAATTTAGCCGACGATTTCATCACGTTCACATTTGCCGTAACCTTTAACTCCTTGACCGTAAGAGATACGACTTTTTCGGAGTTCTGCTCCTGCATTGCTTTTATGTTTTGGTCAAAAAAAGCAGACAAGTGTTTTATAATTGACTGCTATGTAAATATTTGATTTTAACTGCTCGATAAATTGAAATTTAAAGGGATAATACTATCCTTATTATCTCTTCAGCCTTTTCTTCTATTTCTTTTGTTCCATCTATTATGTAATCCGATGATGGCAAAATGTCTTTTAATATTTGAATATAAGCAATTCTAGCATATTTGATGTACATCTTCAAATCTTGTCTTATTTCCTCACCAGTGGCATCCTTCATATCTCGCAGAATTCTTCTTGCCATTGCGATATCTAATGGAGTATCTATGAAAATAGCACAATCAATATATTTGCTTAATTCCTTATGGCAGTATGCAAAAGGATAATCCAATAATAAATATTCACAATCTGAGTTTTCCTTGATTTCGAGAATATCTTTTATCAGCGGACTTAAGTTCCATGCATTATAGTCCGCCCCTTGCTTTGTCCAAGTGTAGAAATCATCAACTTCACCTTCAAATGAATAATCATCAAAGTGGAGGGATTTTGTATTAGGAAGTTGTTTTTTTACTTCATTAACAATAGTAGTTTTTCCGCCTGCTGTTACAGCGGAAATTGCAATTATCTTCATTTCCCCAATTAACCTTTCTTTGGAAAATTACAATTTGTCAAGCAGACTACCTGCTCATCGAGTTTATTATACCATATCCGCTCCCAAAAGTAAAGGAAGGAGCTTAAATTGTGCTGTACCTCGTCTGTGTAGTAATTGTACCATATTGTAGAGTTTTTGTATTGTAATTTATAGAAAATAAAATGTTATTTATAATAAATCAATTAAAATTATTGCAATCATTACACATTAAAATTATGTAAAGTTAGAAATTTAATATTTTCCACAAAAAATTGTTGCAAAATGAAATAAAATATGATATAATGAAACAAATAAGAAAATTATTTTTTAATAAACCGAAACATAATTATGATTATTAAAAATCAGATTTTATTATAATGGGAGCATACTATATGAATTCATATAATTGTGCATTTTTATTTAATGGAATTGGAACAAAGCCACAACGGCTCCGTGAGTTTTTGTCTCCTCACGATCGCAGCCGATATGATACTTACATAAATGAGATATTTCAAAAATATGGTTTAAATCCACAAATATCCGAAAATACGAAAACAGACTGTTTGATTGCCGGAGCACTTACCTCAGCGATTGCCGACCGTGTCGTTTTTGAATCTTATTTAGAAAAAGGAATTATCCCTGATATCGGATGTGGTTACAGCTCAGGACTTACAAATATCTGTGCCTGCTTTTCGTCTGTTTCCTTTGATGCGTCTTATGATATTATTTTCGGCAATAAAAATACAGTTTGTGCAATCGAACAAAGCGGAAACTCGTTGGACATGGGAATTATCATTGGAATGGACGCTGAAACAGTAAAAGATTTGATACATGATACTAATGAAACTAACCATGTAGTTCTGGGAAGTGTCAATTCTAATATATGTGTAATGATTTCCGGATATGTGGAAGGCGTTGAACATGTTCTGGATGCAGCAGTTCAGGAAGGTGCTTTAAAAGCAATAAAAATGAATACAGGAATTGCTTGCCACTCACCTTTTATTACTCCATATGTCCAAGAATTTACGGATATTATTTCTAAAACAGTATATTCTGACCCAAAATATCCCATTGTTTCGGTTTTTTCACAAAAACTAATGATTACAGCCGAAGAACTTCATGAGGAAGAAAAAATCAATTTGACTACGCCTATGCAATGGGAACTTGCCATGGCAAAAATGGAAGAGCTTGGAGTTACAGACTTTTTCGATACCAGCGCAGACGGTGCTATAAAGAAGTTTTCAAGGCTAAAAAAACGTTCGTCAAAAATACATACCTATAAGGATGTATAAATTAATATATTTTTTGGAGGTTTTTATTATGAGAGAAATTACAGATGCTGTAAAGCAAGAAATTAAGGATTTGATTTTTGATTATTATGCAGAAGAATGTGAAGTAGACAGAGATGAAATCACCATGGAAACTAATCCTCAGGAAGACCTTGGAAGCGATTCCTTGATGTTTGTTGAGCTGATTGAACTCGCTACTGAAAAATATGATTTAGATATTAAACTTCAAAGTATTGGCAAATATATGCTGAAAGCACCGCTTAACACAATGGCAGATGTAGTAGATGTGTTCTGCAAAGTTTACCAGTACGGCAATGATATTGTAAATCTGTAATATGATCGAATCAAACATTGCAACCCTTTATGCGGAAGATTCCACTGCGATTCTTACTATTAGCAATGGTAAGAAAAATCTGCTGACAGAGCCGGAATTTATTGATACCGATGTATTTGAAAATTGGATAGCATCGCATCACAAACTGAATTCACTGATTATTACAGGTGCCGGAAAGCACTTTTCTCATGGTGCAGATGTATCCCTTTTTCAGAATGCTCAAGAAACTCAAACGATTTCAGCTAAGCTGGAACGTGCACGAGAGCTGCTCCGTAAAATAGAACAGCTTCCTCTTGTAACGGTTGCAGCTATTAATGGAGGCTGTTTCGGCGGCGGTATGGAGATTGCACTAAGCTGTCAGTTTCGCATTTGCTCAAAGCGTTCTTTTTTGGGTTTGACTGAGATTATGCATGGTGTTGTTCCCGGAATGGGCGGAATGGAACGCCTGTATAGCCTCGTAGGCAAGGAAAAAGCATTGATGATGTGTCTTGGCGGTGAGATGATGTCAGCGTCAGATGCTGAAAAATACGGTCTTGTAACTGCTGTTACCGAAAACGATTGCCTTACGGAAGCAAAAGAATTCGTAAAAATGCTGACAGCGGATAAAACAGTTTTGCAGGTGCGCAGCATTGTGGATACCATTAACCGAGCACAAAAGGGAGAAACCGATCCCTCAAAGGGGAAATTTGAAGCCGTTCTTCAGGAAATATTGGATAAGAAATCTGAAAACCACTAACTAATATATCCTTTAAATGGTTTTATAAATATATTAATATTTTATTCAGGTGCATAAGCTTAACTTGCTTTTGCACTTTGAACAAATTGAAAGGAATCATGAACATGAAAAGCATATATCGTCTGACGGTTCGTGGCTATGAGCTTGATTCTTTTGGACATGTAAACAACGCAGTATATCTACAATATGCCGAAGCAGCTAAATGGGATTTTTTCATCAAGTTGGGTGTATTGGATAAAATGCAGGAACAAGACTACTTTCCTGTTGTTCTTGAAAACCATCTGCGGTATATGCATGAGCTGCGTATGATGGATAACGTGCTGATAGAAACTACATGGAAATGCAAAAACAGCATTATGGAATATGTGCATGTGATGCGCAATGAAAAAAACGGGCAAATCGCATGTAAAGTAAGCGGAAAGCTTGTTTATTTAAATGATGAACGCATTATTTGTGATATTCCTGATTTCATCAAACAACTTATGGAGTGTACTGAAAATGAAGATTAAAACTAAACAAAACTGCATTTGGATTAGAGATGCAGAATCTCCTTATGCTCTTTTTGAAAATAAGGAAAATCTGTTGAAACAAATAGCAAATCATGAATGTCTTGTATTGATTGTTGAACCTTCCAATACTTTTAAAATGCCGCAGGATTCAGTACAATGCGAATTAATTTCTGAATTTTTCAGTGAGCTTCCTGTACTGACTATAATTGCCGATACAGCGCTTGAAAAAACAGAGCTTGCTGCATTGCTGCTGTTTGACATTCGTCTTGGCTGTTCAGATTATGTAATTTGCAAAGACACAGTACTAAGTGCAAAACAGAAAAGCCAATATGAAATTTTATGCGGCGAAAAAGCACTTTTAAAATATCTTTCCTTTGCAGACAGCGAAACAGAAGAATCTCTTGTAACCAATTTGGTACGAGTTTTACCTCAATCAGCAAATTTTCATGAAGAGGTAAATACATATGTTGAAAGTTTGCTGGAAGGCAAATCATCATTCCAGATAAAAGCAGTTATTTCCTGCTTTGTACAGGCACGAAAGGGAGACTCCATGCGGATACTGTATGAAGAATCCCGTCAGTTTTATAGATTAATGAAAGCAAAGATGGAGGAGTCGGCAAATGGAATACACGAAACCATGGTTTGACCAATCAGAAGAAAATGGGGTTCTTGTTCTGTCAATGCAGGCCCCAAGCAATAATCTTATGACAGGTGCTTTTTTTGAAAAATACGAAAAAGCAATGGAATCAATTAAACAAAGAAATGATTTAAATGGTTTGATTATTAGAGGAAGTGCCAGACAGTTCAGCGTTGGAGCTGATGTAAATGCACTTGCAGAGCGTTCTTCCGCAGATCTTGAACAAATGAAAAACGATACGGATTTTCCTGAGGGGCATATTCGTCAAAAAGGTTACTTTACTTTTTTGCATGATTTGCCTTTCCCTGTGATTAGTGTAATAAGCGGATTTTGCATTGGTTCAGGATGTGAAATCGCAGATAACAGTCATATACGAATTTGCGAACCAACAGCACGAATCGGACAACCTGAAACTACCTTTGGCATTCTTCCGGGGCTTGGCGGTATTGCACGAAATGTGGAGATATGCGGTCTTTCAATTACAGCCGAAATGGTATTGACAGGTAAACTGATCTCTGCACAGCAAGCGGCTGAAATAGGTTGGGCTGATCTGCTTGCAGCAAAAAAATGCGGACTTAATGAAGCGTTTGCACTGATTCAATGGATCACAGAAAACGAAGAACAATATGACCGTAAAAAGACAAGCTTATACATTTCACATTATTTACAAAGCAAAGGAGAATCCGTCTAATGAAAATCGGCATTCTTGGATACGGAAAAATGGGTCAGGAAATTTTTCATGCTTTTTTTGACCAGAAAAAAATTGATTTACAGATTATTGTATTTTGCCGTCATGATACAGAAACCTATTCTGCTAAAATACAAAAAGAGCTGGATAAGGGACTGCGTCGGAAGAAATTTTCTGAGGATTTATATCTGAAAAAACAAAAGGCATTTTCTTTTACCACAGATTTATCGATGCTTTCTGATTGTGATGTCATAATAGAAAGCATTGCAGAACTGATGAATGAAAAGCAAAAGCTATTCCATGAATTGGATACACTTGTTTCTGAAAATTGTATTTTAGTAAGCAATACTTCTTCGCTGATGCTGAATGAAATATTTGACG
Source organism: Hominimerdicola sp. (assembly GCA_051882035.1). Taxonomy (GTDB): domain Bacteria; phylum Bacillota; class Clostridia; order Oscillospirales; family Ruminococcaceae; genus Hominimerdicola. The sequence goes on along the minus strand of JBJERA010000018.1, from coordinate 9,805 downwards.
GTATTTCTCATGCACAACGGTGTATTGGTATGCATTTCTTTTATCCTGTCAAACTCACAGAATATGTAGAGATTAATGGTTTGGATAATACATCGGACGATGTGATACGAAAAATAGTTGATATAACAGATATGCTGGGAAAGCAAAGCGTTGTATTTTCAGGTGATTATCATATGTATATGAACCAGTTTATTTCCGTTGCGGTTTCTCATGGCATAAGACTTATGGAACAGTACAATGTCAGCTGTGCACAAGGAGTAGAAATATTCTCTGAACTTTTTCCAATGAGCGGACTTTTTGGTCTGGTTAACGGAATAGGGCTTGGCCTTATGCTAAAAAGCTCAGGAAATTTCCGGCTAAAACGTATTCAGCCACTGATTACATATAGTGATGAATGGATGAATCGCCAACAAGCAAACGGCTGTCCTGACCAACCGAATACATTTTTAGAATATATGAAGCATACACAGAAAGAATCTGCTTATTCAGAAGAAACAGCCTGTGCCATGCGTCAAAGTATGGTATCAGTATTGCTGAATGAAGCAGTATATGCCATGAAAGAAACGAAAGATCCAAATTCTACACTGGCTGCAGCTTGTGACGCAGTTGGATTGGCAGAGCCGGCAAGTAGTCTTTATTCCAAATACGGATATGATGCGATTCATGAAATATTGACTGAATTGTATAATAAAACAAAGTGGAGTGTATATTTACCTGCTGACAAGGCAGACTATGATTTTTATTTAAAACAAAGGGGTTGAAAATATTATGCAAAAAGTTCTGGTTACCGGAATCGGTGCTGTTACATCAATTGGAAACACTGTGCCTGAATATTGGCAGAATCTTATTGACGGTAAATGCGGTATTGATTTAATTAAGCGTATTTCTACCGATGAGCATGACACAAAGGTTGCTGCGGAAGTTGACGATTCTTTTGAAGTACTTTCAAAAAAATACTGGAAAAAGCGTCAGCTTAATGCTACAACAAGAATGGAAAGAATGGCATTGGCGTCTGCCGGAGAAGCAGTTGATGACAGCGGTTTGGATTTTGAACAAACAGACTGTTTACGTGTTGGTGTAATCTATGGCATTATCAATAACAGCTTTGTAGACGAAGAAAAAGATAATTCTTTAAATCTTATTTTGAAAGACACACCAAGCGTTTGTCCCGCATTGATTTCTTTGAAATACGGACTGCAAGGTGCTGCTTTTAATGTTTCAACTGCTTGTGCCTCATCTGCCTATGCTGCGGCTTTGGGTGCTCAATTTATAAAGTCAGGTCTTTATGATATCGTAATAATTGGCGGTATGGGAAGCAGCGTATCTCATTATTCCATTAAAGGATTTAATCAGATCATGGCAATGTCTGTAAATGAAGATCCCCAAAAAGCAAGTGCACCGTTTACGAAAAATCGTGACGGCTTTATCATGGGCGAAGGCGGAGGAACAATGATACTTGAATCTGAAGAATCCGCAAAAAAACGAGGTGCAAAGATATACTGTGAGCTGGCAGGTACTTCATTATACAGCGAGGCGTATAATCTTACTGCTCCATTAACAGATGGTATAGGTATGGAAAAGACAATGCGCATGGCGCTTGATGATGCCGGAATTTCACCTGATAAAGTAGATTATATAAACGCTCATGGTACATCAACTGTTCTTAATGATTTGTATGAAACTATGGCTATACAAAAATTGTTTGGAGAGCGAGCTTATTCCATTCCGGTTTCATCAATTAAAGGATCAATCGGACATACATTGGGAGCAGGCGGTGTATTAGAAGGCATAGCTTGTGTAAAAGCTATTGAAACAGGAATTCTTCCGCCAACTATTCATTATGATGAGCCTGACCCTAAGCTTACACTTGACTATATTCCAAACAAAGCCAGAGAGAAGAAAATTGATATTGCAATTTCAAATTCTTTTGGTTTTGGAGGACATAATGCAACGCTTGTATTCCGCAGATATTCAGATAAATAAGAAGAGGTGATGTTGATATGCCTATTTGTCAAATGAATACAAATTATAAAATGGACAGCAATGTGCGAACACAATTTCTTAATGATATGGCATCAAGCCTCTCAAAAATTTTAGAAAAACCTATTCCTGCTGTTATGGTTATGCTTTCAGAGGAATTTATGTATATGAATAATTCTGAGGATACTGTGTTTTTTGCAGAATTCAGGTATGTAAAGGATTTTTCGGACAAACAGGAAAAAGCGGATTTTTTTAAAAGCTTTGCAGACCAAATGCTTATACTGATACAATCCTATACTCATGTAGATCCTTACAGGATTTATATGCAGTTTACAGAAATGCCGAGAGATGGTGCATGGAGATATGTACCTAATACATAATATAATTTACTTATCATCATAAGTTATTTAACGCCTGCTTTGTCAGGCTTATTTATCGTATTTTATATCGTTGCGTTAAATATATTTTATAATTTGCAGCGCAGCAGAAAGGAATGGTCAAATATATGAAATGGCGAATTCGAGATTTACTGAATCCGGTTATAACAAGAACGCTACTTTATGGAACCAATCCATTTGATTTGGAGTATATTCTAAAAAAATTGGATAATCTCAAAGTAATGAGCGGCAAACAAATTAAAGCTGTTTGGTTAGAAGAATGGGAACGAAAAGCAAATCACTATCTTGAATATGCACAAAAGTCAGAAGCACATTGCAACCTTATCTCTGCAAGAGAATATTATATGCTTATTGCACAGTGTTACTATGCCTGCTACATGATAAATACAGATGATATTGAGCAAAAACGCAGCATCTATAAAAAGCTTGAAGATGCTTATAAAAAGACTGTATCCCTTAGAACAAACCGTGTTGAATACATAGAAATTCCAATGGGCGAAAAAAAGATTCCTGCCTATCTGCATTTTCCTGATAACGGTGAATCTGAAAAGCCTTATCCTTGCGTAACTACTTATTCAGGTATTGGTAGCTGCAAAGAAGAACTTGATATTTTGGTGCCTACTCTGTTGGAACGAGGAATCGCAGTTCTTACAGTGGATATGCCAGGAACCGGTGCTGCGTTATTTGATTATGATTTAAAATGTGTCGGCGATCAGTTGGATGCAGCTTTTGATGCCATTGCATCTTATTTGGAATCAAGAGATGATATTGATTCTGATAGAATGGCGAATTATGGTCTTTGCATGGGCGGAGGTTATGCATTCAGAGCATCTGCCAAGAGAAAAAATACAAAATGCTGTGTCAGTCTGTTTCCATTGTTTTTGAATTTTGCGGATATGGATCACATTCCAATTTGGATGAAGAGAGGAAAATGGGTTCTTTTCCAAAACGGTGAGTTTGAAGATTATCTTGACCGTATGAAGGTTATTGAAGAAGGTACAATATCCTGTGATTTCTTAATGGTACATAGTTCAGACGATAACTGGATGAATACAGATGCCTCCATGAGATTATATGATCGTGCACTGGGTAACAAGGAACAAATTGAGGTTAAAGAAAAACCTGCCTTTGTTTCAGAAGAAACTATTATGCATGCAATGCCTGTGGGCGAACAGTTCCACTGGGTAAAGCATTATGCATCAGATTTCATAGCAGAAAGGCTGAATGAAAAATAATATGAAACATACATTTTTGGAAGCATATAAAACCGCTGCAGCAAAAGATCCAGATAAGGTTTTGCTGCGCATTGACGAAAATATTCTGACTTACGGTGAATTTATGGAAAAAACCGCCGTAATTGGTTCAGGCTTAAAAAACTTAGGAATAGGCGTGGACGACAAGGTTGGATTAATAATGCCAAACAGCATTGAATGGTATCTGGTCTATTGGTCAGCTGTACGAATTGGTGCACAGCCTGTTCCTATTGATCCGCAAAGCGGTGAGCTGGAGCTTTCACGACTGATTCCTGCAACAACTGCAAAAGTTTGCTTTGCAGCAGAAAAATACAGAAACAATTTAATTTTAAATGAATTGAAAAAGCTTATTCCTGAAAAGCTGACGATTGAAAAAATTATTTGCTTTACAGAATCACTGGGAGAAAATGCATCTGATGTATTTATAACAGCAGATAATTTCTTATCAGACTGCTGCAAATCAGAATGCGATATTTATATTCCGCAAGAAAATCATATCATGTCACTTGCCTGCACTTCCGGCAGCACAGGAATACCTAAAATTCTGTCTGTACCTTATTATGGATTTTATCAGGCAGAAAAGGATATGAGTGACTATCTTAATTTCTGTGCTGATGATGTAATGATGATTGGCATGACACTATATCATCAAGGCGGATTTGGCATGGGACTTCAAAATACTGTAAAAGGCGGTACAGTTATGTATCAGCCGCAGTTTAATCCTACAACATTTTTGGAAACTGTCCAGAAATATCATGTCAGCGTAATACAGCTTACATCAACACTGGCAAAAGTATTGCTGTCTGTACCGAATTTTGACCAATATGATTTATCCAGCGTAAAGGTTTGCTATTTTGCCGGTGAAGTTCTTCCGCAAGAACTGGCAGAAATATTTGTGAAAAAACTACACATCAGAGTTATCAATATTATCGGTTCATCTGAAACGGCAACAATGGTCGTATGGGATTCTGACTGCGACAGTGATGTAGACCCAAGCGATTTTCGCAAGCTGCCTTTTACGGACTTCAAAGTATTGGGGACAAATAATAAAGAAGTAGATATGGGTGAAATCGGCGAGCTTTGTATTTTCACCGATGCAGTAATTACTGATTACTTTGGTAATCCTGAATTATCAGCAGATAAAATTTTAACTGATGATAATGGGAAAAGGTGGTTCTGCACAGGAGATTTAGTACAAAAGCTGGAGGACGGCAGAGTTCGTTTTGCAGGAAGAAGCAAGCGAATCATAAAGCGAGGCGGCAATTTGGTTCATGCAGAAGAAGTAGAAGCATGTTTGCTGACGCATCCAAATATTGCAGCAGCTGCTGTTACAGCAGAAGATCATCCTGTCATTGGACAACAAATCATAGCTTATGTTCAAACAGCCGATAGAAAAGCAATTACAAGAGGAGAAATTGCACGTTATTTTGACGGAAAACTCTCGGCATATAAAATACCTGACAAGGTTTTGACAGTAGATGAAATTCCAAAGGATGTAGGAAAAGTACAGTTTAAATATCTAAGAGAAAAATCGAAAGGAAGTAACTGAAATGACAGAATTAACATGGGAAGCATTTTGTCAGAGCATTTCTGATTATGTAGGAATTGATGCAGAAGAAATAAAACCTGAAACAGATGTTTTTGAAGATTTATGTTTAGATTCACTTGGTCTGTTTGGACTTGGAGCTCATATTACAGATACATTCAAAAGGAATGTGCCCATTTCTTCCGTTGCAGAACTCAGCAAAATCGGTGATTTATTCACACTGCTAAAAGAACAGGGCGTACCACAGGATGATTAAACAATGAAGCTGATGATTTTACCTCATGCAGGCGGCTCGGCAAGAGGATATTGTTTTTTGAAAAAACTGCTGCCGTCAGATATTACATTGGTTCCTCTTGAACCTGCTGGAAGAGGTTCACGCATCAAAGAGCCTTGCTTTGAGAATCTATCCCTTTGTGCAGAAGATATTTTAAATTATTATAATGAAGATATTTGGGAAGGCGACTATGCACTGTTTGGTCACAGCATGGGAACACTTCTTGTAACAGAACTTACCCGTTTACTTTGTGAAAGAGGTTTTACACCTCCTAAGCATATATTTCTTTCCGGACGATGTGCAGCCGACGAACAAATTAATCTTATAAATACTAAAAATCCTTCTGACGAAGAAGTATTGGAATTTTTTGCTCATCATAACATGGTACCTGAATCAGTACTTCAAAACAAAGAAATGTGCAAAATGTTTTCGAAAGTTATTGGTGCTGATGTTCGAATGGCGGAAAGCTGTGTGCTTTTACCAGCAAAGTATCAGTTTCCTTGTGATATAAGCATTTTATACGGAAAAGATGATCCATTTCTAAAAAAATGCAATACGAATGATTGGAAACGATTTACAAAGCATAACTGTGAAGTATATTCTTTCCCGGGCGGACATTTTTATTATACAGAGCAGAAAGAAGCAGTCTGTGCAGTTATTTCCAAAAAACTGCAAACCAAAGAAATATAAGAAGGTGAATAAATTGCATAAGGAATTTTTAATGGGAAATGCAGCCATTGCCCGTGGTGCGATTGCTGCGGGATTAAATGTTGTTTCGGGATATCCCGGCACACCTTCAACAGAAGTGCTGGAAACAACAGCAAAATGCAATGACGGCAGTATTTATGTGGAATGGTCGGTCAATGAAAAAGCAGCCGTAGAATTAAGTGCAGGAGCGTCCTATTGCGGTGCCCGTTCCATGGTAACAATGAAACAAATGGGCTTGAATGTAGCGTCTGACCCAACAATGTGCCTTGCATACATAGGTGTTAAAGGCGGTATGGTAATTATGGTCGCAGATGACCCAGGACCTATTTCATCTCAAACAGAACAGGATACACGCCATTTTGCAGCCTTTTCTAAGCTGCCATGCTTTGATCCGTCCACTGTTCAAGAAGCATATGATATGATACAAGATGCTTTTGCATACTCTGAGAAATATCATACTCCGGTTTTGTTCCGCCCAACAACTCGTGTTTGTCATGGCTATGCATCGATCGATGTAAAGGATAAAAGCGAATATAAAGTAAATCATGCGGAAGGATTTATAAAAGATTCTTCAAAATGGGTGATATTTCCTAAGCTCTCATACCAAAATCATATTCATATTGAAAAACGCAACAAGGAATTGTCATCAGTTTTTTCTGAATATGAGAAAAATCGTATTATTAGTGAGAAAAACAAAGACTGCCGCAAGGGTATTGCAACCCATGGCATTAGTTATGCATATACTATGGAAGCTCTGGAAGGAAAAAACGCTCCCCGTATATTTAAAGTATCCACTCCATTTCCTTTTCCTGAACAGGCTGCCCTTGATTTTTTAAAGGGTTTAGACGAAGTTCTTTGCATTGAGGAACTGGATCCGGTTATTGAACGTGAGTTAACCTATATCTGCGGCAAATACCATTTGAATACAAAAATTCGAGGAAAACTCACAGAAGATGTGAAAGAAGCTGGTGAAAACAGCTGTGACAGCGTTGCAAAGGATATTGCTGCTTTTATGGAATGGGATTTCTGTGAACAGACATTGCAGGAAGATATGCCACAACTGCCTGTCAGACCGCCTGTACTTTGTGCAGGATGTCCTCACAGAGCTTCATTTTATGCTGTGAAAAAGGCAATGGAAGGCAAAAAAAGCGTTTTCTGCGGTGATATTGGCTGCTATACGCTTGGTAATGCCATGCCTTTGGACATGGTCGATACCTGTTTATGCATGGGCGCCGGTGTAAATATTGCTCAGGGCATAGGAAAAATTGAGCCTGATACATATTGCTTTGCTTTTGTGGGAGATTCAACATTTTTTGCCTCGGCTATTACAGGAGCCGTTAATGCTGTGTATAATCAGGCAAACATGACACTTGTAATTTTAGATAATTCTACAACAGCAATGACCGGTCATCAACCCCACCCCGGAACAGGTCATACTATGATGGGTGAATTTGTAGAAAAAGTTGATATTACATCAGTATTAAAAGGTGTGGGCGTGACTGCGGTTGAAACGGTAAATCCAATGAATCTGCAAGAGGCAATAGAATGTGTTAAGCGTGTATCAGCACTTGACGGTGTAAAAGCAATTATATTCAAATCTCCATGTGCTGTGCTGATAAAAACTCAACCTGCAAAAAAAATTGATAATCAGAAATGCATTAAGTGTAAAAAATGTATTCGGGAGTTGGGCTGTCCCGCTATTGTAATTTCTAATGGCTCAGTTGAAATTGACACTTCACTTTGCGACGGATGCGGCTTATGTACTCAGGTTTGTCCTGTTCATGCTATCGGAGGTGACGAAAATGAATAAAAATATTCTGCTTTGCGGCGTGGGAGGACAAGGCATTGTATTAACCTCCAAACTTATTGCTGCCTCTGCTATGAAAAAAGGTTTTTCCGTTATGAGCGCCGAAACCATTGGTATGGCACAAAAAGGAGGAAGTGTATTCAGCTTTCTTCGCATAGGAGAAAATCTTCACTGTCCTATGTTTGGCAAAGGCTCTGCTGATTTGATTATTGGATTCGAACCGTCAGAGGCTGTTAGAATGTTGCCTTATCTGAAAAATGATGGCTGCATGGTTGTTAATACACATGCAATTATGCCCATAACTGCTTCTTTAAAAGGTTCATCTTATAACGGCAGTGAGATGATTGATTACCTGAATAAAAAGACAAAAAACCTGATATTAATTGATGGCAATGAAGCTTGTGGGGAAATAGGTTCATCGAAGGTGCTGAATATGATAATGCTGGGATTTGCCATAAAAAGCGGTGTTTTGCCAATTTCCATTGAGGATGTGGAATGTGCGATGAAAGAAACTGTAAAACCGCAATTTCACGAATTAAACAGCAAAGCACTTCACTATGAAATCTGATTCAGAAAGGAATAGGAAATATGGAAATTTCAAAAGTTCAGCTTGAACAGGTTAACAGCCGAATCCAAGCTTTGATTGCCTCAAATAGTTTTTACGGAAAGAAACTTAAAGCCGCAGGAATTACAAAGGTTAGTTCCGCAGAGGAATTTAAGGAACTTCCCTTTTCTGAAAAAAAAGATCTTCGTGATGCATACCCGCTAGGTTTGATGACTGCACCTGAGCAAGAAATTGTCAGAATTCATTCTTCATCCGGCACAACCGGTACGCCGGTTGTAATTCCATATACAGCCAAGGACGTTGACGACTGGGCTATTCAATTCAAGCGTTGTTATGAAATGGCAGGTATTACTAACATGGATCGTATTCATATTACACCTGGATACGGCCTATGGACAGCAGGTATAGGATTCCAGAATGGTGCGGAAAAACTAGGAGCTATGGCTATTCCAATGGGACCCGGAAATACAGATAAACAGCTAGAAATGATGCAGTGTATGAAAAGTACAGTACTTTGTTCCACCTCGTCCTATGCACTTCTTTTAGCAGAAGAAATTCAAAAAAGAGGAATTAAAGATAAAATTCATCTGAAAAAAGGTGTAATCGGCTCGGAACGCTGGAGCCAAAAAATGCGTGACAGCATTGCCGATTCTCTTGGCATTGAACTATATGATATTTACGGACTAACGGAAATCTATGGACCCGGAATTGGTATCAGCTGTAAATATAACAGTGGTATCCACTATTGGGACGATTATATATATCTTGAAATCATTGACCCTGTTACAGGCGAAAATCTTCCTGACGGGGAAATGGGAGAAATAGTAATTACTACTCTTGTCAAGGAAGGCGCACCGCTGATCCGTTACAGAACGCATGACCTTTCAAGAATTATTCCGGGAACATGTGCCTGCGCAAGTCCATTCCCGAGAATTGATGTAATTATGGGCCGAACAGATGATATGATGAAAATTAAAGGCGTAAATGTATTCCCAAGCCAAATCGAAGAAGTGCTGAATGAATTTAAAGAAATATCCAGTGAATATCAAATACGAATTTCGCATTTGGACGGAAGAGATACTATGCGTATTTATGTTGAATCCAGCGGTGATATAAACTTTGATGATTTAAGTCACAGAATTGCTGAAAAGGTAAAAAGCCGAATTGGATTTACACCGATTGTAAAGGTTGTTGAGATTGGTGTTTTGCCTAGAAGCACCAAAAAAACAGCTAGAGTAATTGATGAGCGATACAACTAATGTATATGTACAATT
>JBJERA010000017.1:0-3407 GCA_051882035.1 Hominimerdicola sp. | reverse complement strand
CCTGAGTGGTTCTTGGGTCACATCCGGTCAATAAATTAAATAAAGTAACACCTAAACTATATATGTCTGTTCTGGCATCCGTTTGACACTTGCCCAAAGTCTGCTCCGGAGGAGCAAAACCGTGAGTTCCCAAAGGAATCGTATCATTAGAATTTTCAACTTTAAATTCTCTTGCAATACCAAAATCTATAAGCTTTATATTTCCATCCGGTTTAAGCATGATATTAGCCGGTTTCATATCTCTATAAATAATAGGCGGATTCTGATTATGAAGGTATCCCAATACATCACACAGCTGCTTTGCCCACGCAATTACCTGTTCTTCCGATTGAGGACCGCTGGATTTAATAATCTTATTTAAGGGTTCGCCTTCAATGTAATCCATTACAACTGAAATGGTTTCACCATCATCTATGATGTCAACAATTCTTGGCAAAGATGGATGGTCAAGTTTTTTCATGAGGTTAGCTTCTGATATAAAGCTTTGATATACGATCTGACTATTTTTATCAACTGATGTTTTTTTTACCTGTTTAATGGCCCATGATTTATTAATTTTAATATCCATGGCAAGATAAACAACAGACATGCCACCTTGCCCAATTTTCTTTAATATTTCATATTTTCCGTCTAATACTGTTCCAATTTGAATCAATACCAATCAATCCCTTATGAAAATAAACGTGAAATAACTCAAATTAAATTACTAAAAAACATCAATCTACATAATTCCACAAAATAATTATACCTTTTAAACTAACACAAATCAATCACAATGTAATATTTTACGCAAATCCAGTTATAATATGCTTACACCTTAATAAATTATAAATACTTAAGTAACTTTTGCAGCTATTATTTATGGTAAAATTAACAAAGAACGGAATGGTGATTTTATGAAAATTTTATTACTTGATAACGAGCCTAATTGCAATGCCACATTAGCAAGTATGATAAAAAGCCAGAAAAATACAGCAAAAACCCAATTATTTGAAAATGATATTAATTTTTATGAATATTTAAATGAAAATAGGAATTCCATAAATGCCGTCATTATATGTTTGGATATCAAAAATAATAATGCTCTGGATTTAGTGTCTGCTATTAACAAAAAATTCAGAAAATTGCCAATTATATTGACAACATCATATCCTGAAAAATATTTTGAAAAAATATTCATTTATGATGCTTTTTTTACGCCTTTTGCATTGCTAAAAAAACCATACACCCTTGAAACTGTGAAGAAAATACTTGATAAACTGTACTTATTTTGTATTAACAGCGAACAAACAATTATTATTAAAAATCAAGGTTGTTTTGAAACAATAAATGCTGATGATATTATTTATATTGAAAGTAATAAACGAAAAATTATATTGCATTGCAGAAATAATGAAATTTATATTTATAAAAAACTTTCAGATTTTCAAGCCATTCTTCCTGAATATTTCCTAATGCCACACTCAAGCTTTTTAGTAAATACAAAACACATAAAAAAATATAGCACAAAAGACCTTACTATTGCAGGAGATATCATTTTACCTATAAGCAGAGGAAAAAAAGATGAGTTTTTTGATAAACTGAAACTTATCGAAAATATTTTAAATGACACCTGACTCTGATTTATCCGATATTTGACAAAACTCCATTTATATGATATAATACTTTTAATTTTAAATAGTACCCCGTCCTTAACAAAGACGGGGTTATTCTGCGTTATTATATTTATAATAGTATATTATAGTGAGGGTAAATAAAATGGATATTTTTGAAAAACTTAAAAAGCTTTCCGCCGAAATGGGCGGTGATAAAGGAGCAAAGCCGGAATATATTATTGTAGGGCTTGGCAATCCCGGCATACAATACGAAATGACAAGACACAATGCAGGATTTATGGCAATTTCCGCACTTGAAAAGGCTTATAATTTTACGGTAAACAACCATAAATTCAAGGCTCTGATTGGAAATGCCGTTATAGGCGGTAAGAATTGTCTTGTCATGAAGCCGGAAACATACATGAACAACAGCGGCGAGGCGGTTTCGCAGGCTATGGAGTTTTATAAAATTCCTATTGAAAACGTTCTTGTGATTTTTGATGATATTTCCCTTGACGTTGGACAAATGCGAATTAAAAGAAAAGGTTCGGCAGGCGGTCACAACGGAATAAAGAGTATTATCGCTCTCTGCGGAGGAGAAAATTTCCCACGAATTAAAATCGGTGTAGGTAAAAAGCCTCACCCCGACTATAATCTTGCGGACTGGGTGCTCTCAAAATTCCCTGACGAAGATTTAAAAAAGCTTGACGAGGTAAATAAAAAAGCCTGCAAGGCCTGCGAGTTTATTGTTCAGGGAAAAATTTCTGAGGCTATGAACAGCTTTAACTAATATGGAGGTCAAATGAATATTTTTTATGATATTTGCAGTGATCTGCCTTTTTATAAGGATATAAAAAACTGCATAATGAAAAGCTATACTCCATGCTGTGTTACGGGAGTTTCAAATATTCACAAGGCTCAGATTGCACTAGGTCTGAGCCGTCTTGGCAATATTCTTGTGGTCTGCGACGACGAAGCGGCGGCAACAAGAATGGCCAATGACATTAACGAAATGGCGCAGGAGAATATCGCCTGCTTTTTCCCTGCAAAGGACTATAATTTTGCCCCTATGGAGGGAATTTCCCGTGATTATGAACATAAACGGTTAGAGGCTCTTTCACTTATTTCTCAGGGGAAATGCAAAATCTGCACCGCAAGCATGGAAGCTTGTATGCAGGCGACCATTCCTCAGGCAAAGCTGGAAGAATACTCTTTTGAACTGTCCGTAGGAAAGGAAATCAAGCTTGACGAACTTATCCAAAAGCTGAATGCGTCAGGATATACCAGAACCGATATTATCGAGGGTCAGGCGCAGTTTTCTGCAAGAGGTTCTATTGTGGATATTTTCCCCGTTCAAGAGTCAAGACCTATCCGATTGGAGCTTTGGGGCGACGAAATTGACACTCTTTCTTATTTTGACACCGAAACTCAAAGGCGTACCGACCCAATCGACAGCATTACCGTTTTTCCTGCCTTAGAAATTATTTTTGAAAGCAATGAAGTTCTTGTTGAAAAGCTTGAAACTCTTGCAAAAAACGCAAGAGGAAAACAGATCGATAAAATCCGCAAGCACATTTATGACGATATTGAACTTGTAAAAAGCGGGATTACGCTGACTAATCTTGACAAATACTATACTGTTTGTTATGATGAGGTCTGCTCGGTTTTTGACTATTTCAAAAGCGGAGCCTGTCTTGTTTCGGAATATACCAACTGTGTGGAAAAGGGCAAGGCTGTTTTAACTCAGCTTTCAGAGGATTTAAAGCTTTTATACGAGGACGGAATACTTTTTAAAAAGCTTGAAGGGTTCTG
>JBJERA010000016.1:0-3441 GCA_051882035.1 Hominimerdicola sp. | reverse complement strand
CAAGCAGGCTAAGATTTATGCGGCAGAGGCTGAAAAGGAATCAATGGTTCTTCGTGCTGCTGCTGTTAAGTCACAGAAAATTCTTGAAGCACAGGGTGAATCTCAGGCTATTGCAATGGTACAGAAAGCTTTGGCTGACAGTATTTTGCAGTTGAACGAGGCTAATCCTAACGAGCAGGTTATTCAGCTTAAAAGTCTTGAAGCGTTTGCAAAGGCTGCTGACGGAAAGGCTACAAAGATTATTATTCCTAGCGAAATTCAAGGACTTGCAGGACTTGCCACCGGTTTAAAAGAAGTTATTTCTGACAAGCCGGCTGACAATTCATCGGCAAATAATTAATTCAAGATAAAATAAAAACAGCAGGCGGATTAAATCTGCCTGCTGTTTTTGGTTTAATACAGTCCGAACAGTCGGAGTAATTTCTGCCAGAAGGTCAATTCTTCCTCTTGGGCTGTTTCGGCTTTTTCTTCTTTCGGTATCTCAATGGAGTCTGTTTTAATTACAAACTGAACGGATTCAACATCGGTGTTTTTCTCCGAAACAAAGGAAACGGTTTCGCTGTCACTTCCTTTTATTGAAGAAATAACTTCATCGATTTTTTCTTCGATCTGAACATCCATTCCCGAAGTTTTTTCTTTTAGTTCAGACGTGCCGTCCGAAAGTTCGTTTGCACCGTCGTTTAGCTCTGTGATTCCGTTGTAAAGCTCCGAAACTCCGCTGTCAAGAGATTTTGAACCGTTAACCAGATCCTTGCTACCGCTGGCAAGGTCTGAAACTCCGCTTGTGATCTGTGAATATCCGCTTACAATTTTTCCAACTCCCGAAGTGTAATCATGAATTCCGCTGTCAAGAGATGAGTATTGGGCGGTAAGAGTGTTAATTCCGTCCGAAAGACTTGAAATATTGATCAGCATTGTTCTTAAAGTGTCGGCAAGCTGATTAATTGTGTTGTCAAATTCAGTATAACTTGATTCAAGCTGTGCAAGTCCGGAATAAAGCTGTGAAATTCCGTCGGAAAAGCTGTTTAAATATTGCTCCGTACCCGAAATAGCGGCATTGTTTCCGTTTAACAGAGTTACAATTTGGGTAAGCTGAGCAATTTGCGACTGAATTTGAGCGACTTGCTCCTCATAGCCAGGAACGCCTTGAATTTGTGATAAGGTCTGATTAAGCTGTGAAATCTGTGCGGTAAGACTTTGGATCGCCTGAGAGTTTCCGGCAGTCAGCGAGTCAATGTCAAGTCCGTTTGCCGACATAGCTGTCTTGTATTGTGCATAACCAAGATTGTTTTTAAGCTGTTCAGCTCCGTTTTTCAGCTGGGTAATGGACGATTTTATTTGTCCCGACGCTGTGGTGAGCTGCTGCAACGTTTCCGTATCTGCCGAAACAGAATTTAAAGCCGCCTGAATTTGCACCAAAGCGTTTTTCACCTGTGACGAGCCTGTTGTAAGATTTTCCGATTGAGAATTCAACTGATTAAGTCCGCTTTGCAGTGTATTTACTCCCGAAGAAAGCTTTGAAACACCGTCGTCAAGGCTTTTTACACCTTTTGTAAGTTCTGTGGAACCGTCTTTTAGATTGCTTCCGCCCTCTTTAAGTTCACCTGTTCCATCGGAAACAGCGGATGCTCCGTTGTCGATTTTGTCAATGCCGTCGGTAAGATTTGTTACCTCGTCGGAAATTATACTGTCGTCAACTTCAATGTCAAGTGAAAGCTTTACTCCGTTGATTGAAACCGCCGACATTTCAAAATTTTGTACGTCGGAAGTAATCGTTGTGTCGATTCCTTTGTCAGGAAGAATTGTGTAGGAAAGCTGTTTGTCACTGCCTACGTTTGCAATGGTCGCACCATTTGCGGTAATGTTTTCGCAAAGATTTGTGTCAAGGGTGAATGATGCCTGCAAGGCATAGCTGTTATAGAAATCCGTTTTGCAGTTGTCGTTTTTGGTGATTTTGAATTTTATTTCTAATTTTCCGCTTTTGCCCGCAATTTCCTCAGCGGTCATTTCTTCGCCGTCAAGAAAATATTTTATTGAAATATTCCAGGGAATTTCTGCGTCGGTTAAAGTACCCTGCATATAAGCCTTTTCCGAATTGGTGGAAAAGGTTATTTTATCTCCGTCAGTAGTAATTTCATCGCTTGTGTTAAGCATTTTAACGCTGTCGTAATTGCCGTAATCGGTAATATTTCCACTCTCGAAAATATTTACTGCATAAACTCCGTCAACTGAGCCGTCAGCGTTTGCCATTATGTAAATTACCTCCTCCTTTGCCGACGTACTGTCAGCCGATGCAGGTATAACTGAGGATAAAAGCATTATTGTGGCAAGTCCTGCTGAAATTGTTTTGTTAAGTATTTTCATTTTGTTCACCTTTCTTTATGAGTTAAAAAATTTGTGCCTTTGGTTGTTTTCTGAATAAGTCTGTCAAAAATATAAAGCAGTCCGGGAAGAACGAACAGTACGATTATCAATGAACAAACTGTTCCTCTGCCTATGAACATTCCAAGCTGTGCAAGAAGTCCGTGAGTTGAGATGAATCCCAGCAGGAAACCTACAACCGTAAGAACGCTTCCCGAAGTGAGGATTGAGACCGTACATGAAGAAATAGTCTGCACAACTGCTTGTTTTTTTGACATTTCTTTTCTGAATTCAAGGTATCTGTCGGTTAAAAGTATCGCATAGTCAACCGTTGCTCCCAGCTGAATGGAACTGATAATAAGATATGCGATATAGAAAATTGTTGAACCGCTGAAATAAGGGAAGGACAGATTGAGCCATATTGCCGTTTCAATGCTGAGAACAAGGATAATCGGCAGACTGATTGATTTCATTGTAAAGAAAAGCACAACAAAAACCGCTCCGATTGCAATAAGATTAACTTTCATCATATCGCTTGTAACGCTGTTCATAAGGTCGTATGTGCTTACTCCGTTGCCTGCAAGATAATATTTATCAGAATAGAATTTCTGAGCGGTGCTGCGGATTTCTTCAACAAGCTCAAATGTTTCTTTTCCCTCGTAATCAACGTCAACAGTTACAACCATTCTGCTGTAATTGTCGGAAACGAGAAGTGAAAGAGTGTCCTCGTCTAGATATTCCTTTGGAATTTCAGAGCCTACTGTGTCAACATAGGATAAAATATTGTCTACCTGAGGAAGTTTTTTCAGTTCGTCTGAAAGTTCTTTTTCTGTGGCATCATCTCCTTTTGGAACAAGCAGAACGTAAGTATCGCTTTGACCGAAAGTTTCTTCAATCAGTGCCGTATCTGCACCCAGCTTGGTGTCTTTTCCGAAAATGTGAGATGAGCCGTAGTAGAAATCATTAGCATTTGAGGCTAAAAAAGTCGGAGCAATTATTACCGCAAAAACGCATGAAAGCGGAATCATAATCTTGCTTACAAGCTGTCCCAAAACAGTGAATTTCGGAACAAAACTGCGA
>JBJERA010000015.1:0-3452 GCA_051882035.1 Hominimerdicola sp. | reverse complement strand
AAACCGCAATTTTTTAGAGTTTCGTTCCATTCTTTATAATCAACACCCGTTTTGTCTTTTGTTTTATCTATTGCTTTAATTTCAAAATCATAGTCTATAAGTTCATACGTTTTTTTTATTGAATCGCTCATAAATGAAATAATATAGGAAAAAGCCGAGAATAGTGTTATAGAAAGCGTTATGGAAAGTATTGTTATTACAAATCTCTTTTTGTTTCGTCTTACATTTCTTGATGCAAGCTTGCCCGTCCAGCCGAAAATAAGGCTGAAAACAGAATGTTTTTTTATCTTTTTTATTTGTCCTGATTTACCTTTTATTGCCTCGATTGGTGACATTTTAGCAATTCTCATGCCTGTTCCGTAAGCCGAAAGCAACACCCACACCAAGCAGGTTATTACAGTTATTGCAATAAATAGAGGGGATACGGAAAATATTATTTTAAGTCCCTCAAAACCGTATATTTCATATTTAGTTGTAAAGCCATCAATATTTGACATAATTACCGAAAGAATATATGTCAGCAGAATACCTAAGCCTACTCCCAGCGGAATTCCAATAACCGAAAGGAAACAGCTTTCATGCAGGAGTATTCCTACAATCTGCTTTTTCGACGCTCCAATCGACTGCAAAATGCCAAATTGTCTTTCTCTTTCTTTTGATGAAATTTCAAAAGCGGTATCAATTATAAGTCGTGCACAGAATATTAAAAACAACACAAAAACATAAACACAGGCAACAAACTGACAGAATTGGGCCTTTGCGTCAAGTCCGATAAGCTGATAATAAAGCAATTCTGTATTAAGCATATATCTATCATCGGTTGCAGATATTCCTGCTATTGCAAGAGCATTTTCAATGGTTTTGTCGGCGTCCTCTATATCTGGTTGAAATTTTACCCATGTTAGTGATCCGTCAATTTTTAATTCGGCGATTTCGTCATAAGTGGCTACCAAACGTGCCTCGGTCTTGGTCAAATCGTAAATTTCCGCATGATAAGGATTTTTTTTAAGACAAGCGTTAAGCATGGTTTCCTGATAAGACGAACATATTGTGAAAATGGCTGTAATCAGCGTCGTCGCCGCAATAATGCTGAGAATTGTCAGTATAGAATGTCTTTTCTGCGCAAATATGTATCTCTGAGATAATTTTCTTGTAAAGCTCATTATCTCACCGCCTCGTCACGAATAATTTTACCGTCCTCAATGGCAATAATTCTGTCGCATTGCAGGGCAATATTTTCATCATGAGTAATAATAAGCATCGTTTGATTGTACTTTTGATTTGACTCCCTCATCAGCTCGATTATTTCACGGCTGTTTTTTGAGTCAAGATTTCCAGTAGGCTCGTCAGCCAAAACAACCGCAGGAGCAGAAAACAAAGCCCTGCCGATAGAAACTCTCTGCTGTTGACCGCCCGAAAGCTGTGAGGGAAGATGATGACGTCGTTCTTTCAGTCCAAGAGTAGTGAGAATTTCTTCAACCCTGTCAGCATTAACCTTTCTGCCGTCCATAACTGTGGGAAGAGTAATATTTTCCTCTGCGTCAAGTACGGGAATCAAATTGTAGAACTGATAAATAAGTCCTACCTGACGTCTGCGGAACACCGCAAGATTTTTGTCTTTCTGAGCATAAACGTCCTGACCGTCAACAAAAACTTTACCGCTTGTAGGCTTTTCAACGCCGCCGATAATGTGTAAAAGAGTTGATTTTCCCGAACCGCTGGGACCGATAATTGCAGTCATCTGACCTTTGGGAACGGTAAAGCTTATATTATCAAGAGCCTTGACCTCGTTTTCGCCTTTGCCGTAGGTTTTGCACAAATTTTCAATTTTCAGCAAATCCATAATAAGCCTCCTCTGCTTTAATCATAATTCTATTAAGTGTTACCTTGAAAATTATTATAACATATTAAAGTGACATTAACGTGACTTTAAAATAACTAAAACGTCACTTTTGAAAATTATGGAAACTTATTTCAGACTGTTGATTTATAGAATTTTATTATGAACTTTGTTCCTCCATGTTTTCTGTTTTCTGCTTTGATTGTTCCGTCCTGAGAGGTAATAATCTGACGTGCAAGAGCAAGTCCAATTCCAAAGCCTTGACTTTGAGAATTTTCACTTCTGTAAAAACGCTCGAAAATATGCGGCAGGTCTTTGGGGGAAATGCCTGAACCGCTGTCGCAAACGGTAATTTCTGTATAAAGTGCGGTCTGTATAGCTTTTACAAATATTTCACTACCGTTTTGGCTATGTTCCATGCAGTTTTTCAGAATGTTGGTCAACGCCTCGCAAGACCATTTGAAATCTCCGATAAATTCAGGGATTTCTTCAATCTTGCAGATGAATTTTATATTTCTTAGTTCCATTTGAATTTCCAAAGGACTTACCGCAGATTTAATAAGCCTGCTGACAGAAATTTCATCACTTTTCAGTTCAATAACTCCTGCGTCAAATTGGGAGAGTTTGAGAATATCATCAATCAGCCATTCGGTGCGGTTTAGTAATTCAATAAGTTCGTGAGAATATTTTGCCTGTTCTGTTGAAGTAAGCCCCTGTTTTCCAAGCAAAGTAACAATAAGATTCATGGAGGTAAGGGGAGTTCTCAGTTGGTGAGAAATATCCGCCATAGCGTTTTTCAGTACGATTTTATCCTTTTTCAAAGCATTATTCTGTTCACGCAGGCGGACGGTCATTTTCTGAATTTCACTTCTGAGAATACTCAGCTCGCCCTCTTGAAAATCAGCCAGCCTGATGCTGTCATCGCCCAAAAGAATTTTGTCTATGCTGTCGCAAAGCTTAGAAATATCCGAATATCTTTTTCTGTCTGAAATATAATGCACACAGAAAAGTAAACTTCCGCTGACGAATATACCCACAGCTGTGGCTATTCCGAAAAAAAGACCAACAGCCGAAAGACACAAAGTTATTATTAAATGGGCAATATAAGTTTTCTTTATTTCGCTGTTTCTGAGAATTTTCATCATTCGCCTGCCTTATATCCAAGTCCTCTGACGGTTTTTATAATGGCTGGATTTTGCGGGTCGCTTTCAATTTTTTCACGAAGACGCTTTATGTAAACGGTCAGGGTATTGTCGCTTACAAATTCCCCCGAAACAGCCCAAAGTTCATCAATAAGTCTGTCACGAGATAAAAGTTGTCCTTGGTTTGTAAAAAATACCAGCAGAAGTCTGTATTCCAAAGCAGAAAGAAAAATCTCAGTATCCTTTTTGTGTACAGTTCCTTTCGCTGTATCAATTATAATATCACCGCATTGAATTGTCTGAGAATTTCCTTTGCTGCGACGAATTACATTTTTTATTCTGGCAATTAATTCTCTCGGTCTGAAAGGCTTGTTTATGTAATCGTCAGCCCCCATTTCAAATCCTGCAACGGTGCTTGCTTCATCGGTGTTTGCCGTAAGAAAAATAACAGGCAAGTCCGATTTAGCTTT
>JBJERA010000014.1:0-3475 GCA_051882035.1 Hominimerdicola sp. | reverse complement strand
CAAGCGTTTCTGCAAAGAAATAATCGTGAAGCTTTGTAGTCCCATGCTTGTTATCTTTAAAAGCAAGTTCGCCAAAAGGCACATTTCCCACAGCTACATCAAAACAGCCGTTCTGGAATTTATTTTTCTCAAAGCCTTGAACCGCAATATCGGCGTTCGGATAAAGCTTCTGTGCAATTCTGCCTGAAATGCTGTCAATTTCAACTCCGTAAAGCTTAGAGTTTTTCTGCATATCCGCCGGCATTCTTCCGAAAAAGTTTCCGATTCCCATTGCAGGCTCGAGGACGTTTCCGCCCTTAAAGCCGAACTGTTCCAAAGCCTTATATATACCGTCTATAACCGCAGGAGCAGTATAAAAGCTGTCAAGGGTTGAAGCTCTTGCGGAGCTGTATTCCTTTTCTGTAAGCAAATCCTTTAACTGAGCATATTCATTTGCCCAATCCGATTTGCTTTCATCAAAAGCGTTAGCAAGTCCGCCCCAACCGACGTATTTTGATAAAATTTCTTGTTCATCAGGAGTAGCGGTTCGGTTTTCAGCTTCAATTTTCTGCAAAGTCTGAATTGCATTAATATTAGCATTGAATTTTGCTTTTGCACCGCCCTCGCCTAAATTCTCGTCTTTAATCTGAAAAGAAGTTGCAGAGTGAATAACCTGTTTTTCTTGTTCAGTAGTTTGAATAATGTTATTTTCTGTATTCTCGGCAGGCATATCAAAAAATGAGAGTTGCGAGTTTTCACTTTCAGGCTTATTAAGAGTAGTCCTTTCTGGATTTATTTTTTCCTTAACGCTGATATCAGAAATATTTGTTTCAGCATTGATATATCCATTAATTTCTGTTATAACGTCCTGAATTTTTTTATCAAATAACTTTTCATTAATTCTATTCAGATTACCGTAAGTCTGTGTAAAAAGAGGATTTTCAAAAAGACGAGGTTCTAATTTATCATAACCGTTGATTTCCATTTGCTTTTCGACTCTATTTAAAAATTGAGTTGTGTTTTCCGAAAATTCATGATTTTCTTTTAATTTTTCAAAAGCATTATGTATCATATCATGTTTTGATAAAGGGTCAGGTTCGAATCCTGTTATTGGATTTCTAGCTTCATGCTCTTTCATTTTGGCATCGGACACAAGAACGTATTTCAATGTTTCCTGCAAATTATCTCTGTTCGCTCCGAAATCAATATGCGAAAAGCTCCTGTTCGGAGAGTTCTCATCAACATTTTCAAAGCTTATCTGTAAATCTGATATTTCAGATACACGCCATACATCAGGACGGTCTGAAAATGTTACAACATCGCCCTCTCTGAGTTCATGCTTAATGGATTTTATATCATCAGCAGTTTTTTCTGGAGCAAGTTCAGGCTCTTTTTCAGACTGTACTGTCTGCTCACGCTCCAGGCTGTCAATGAAATGAAAGCTCATCAGCATATCGCCGTTGTCGAGCCGAGAAGTCAGCTCACCGCCGTCAAAAGTCCAGTTCTTCGCACGGTCAAACTCCATGTGAAGGTCTTTTCCCATAGGTTTACCGTTTTCATCGAGCTTTCTGGAAGTAAAATCAACGGTGCTTACACCCGTGACGATTCTGCGTTCTCCGATACATTCAGGGCGGAGATGATCGGTGATCTCAAACATCATTCCCGGCTTGATAGCCTTTTTGAGCTGAGAAAGGTTCTTTACATCGGGAATATCGGGCTTTTCTGTTTCGGGTGTAACCTCAGCAACAGGCTCAGGCTTCACAGGTTCAGACCGCTCCTTTTCAGTATTTGAAGCAGTCAGCGGTTCGGATTCTGTTATTGGAATTTCAGTTTCATGCTCGGCAAGATAGCTTTCAACCGTTGGCAAATAAGTTTCAAGTGTGCCTGTTTCATCGGCTTTAATTGGGTTTATATCAACCGGAATACCGTCAATATCCAAACTTTCTTCATTCAGAATATTGAATAATTCATATTCTTTTAAATCGGAGGACATTTCGATAACTACATCTATATCTGAATTTTCATTTTCCATACCTCTACATCTAGAGCCGGAAACAATAACACGTCCCATTTCAGCATTTATATCATTTTCATTAAGGATATCAGAAACATAATCCTTAACGATATATTCTACATCTTCAGGATTATATCCGTTTATATTGTGAAACAGCTCATTTGTTTTTGCCCTGAACTTATCTACAATGTGATTTTCATTTATTTGCTCTTGATTTTGTTCAAAAAGTTCAACCTTATAGTTATATTTCATATCAGAAATAGAAGCAAATGCTTTCTCTGTTTGTTTCTCATCATTGAGAATATTATAAATTGCTTTTTTTATCCTTGTTTCTTTTACGGAATCGCCTTGCCAATCAGCCATTTTAGCATTATCAAATGCATTTATAAGCTGTTCGGCATTTTCATCAGTAAGGTCAGGAATAACATATTTCAGATCGTCAACGGTTCTATCATGTACAATATCGTTATATTCACTCTTAATTAATGAAAGGAAAGCATCTCCAATTGCTTCATAACTTACCGACTTTTCTGCATTTCCAAACTTTGCAGTAATGTCATTATCATTATAGATGACTGTAAATTCATTACCGACTTTTGTAGTGAATTTTCCTTGTCTGCCAAGCAAAGCTATTGACAGCTCCTTGCGAACATCTTCTCCACCCTGCATACGTTTAGCAATATCATAAAGCTCAGGTTCACGCAAACCATTGCCGTAAATAGCTTTTTCATGTGCATTATGCTTGTATATATATCCTTTTTCAAAGAGAATGTATCCTATATCTTCGATTTCGTCCCATGCAAGAGGTGATTTTGTCATAACGGATTCAACATCAAAATTGAGAAATGATTGTTCTTTTGGGGTTAATTCTTTAATATCCTGATTCTTTAATAAATCTGAAACACTGTCAGCAGCACCAGAAAGAAAATCGACTGTAACCGGTTTTTCCTGTTCGACAGAGGTTGATACATTCAGTTCATAGGCTTTATTCAGTAGTTCATCTTTATGATTATCATAAGTATCTACTGATAATATACCGTTTTCATTATCCATAGTTATAGCTGCACCGAGAGAAAGAGCCATATTCTTTATTTCATCAAGACTGGAACTGTCCCCGGAAAATTCTAATTTAATGGATTTTATATCATCTTCCTGATAAGAAATATCAGATACTTCATCAGCATCACTCATAAGTGTAACATTTTTTTCTTTGAAATCATTGAAAGCCTTGACAATATTGCAACTTTGGTGTATAATATTATTAAAGTCAAGACTGTTTAAGCCCTTGGACAATTGTAGCCCAAGCACACTGAACAGTTCTTGGCTTTTTATTTTGTCTGCATATAAAATCCTATCTTGTTCAAATGCTTTGTTTATTTGATTTTCAAAATTATTTCTACCATGAAAGCTTAGAATGAAATTTGATTCAACTATAGCAATCCACACAAATAACTCAACACTTGACACAGGTGGTAAAATAGA
>JBJERA010000013.1:0-15762 GCA_051882035.1 Hominimerdicola sp. | reverse complement strand
TCACCCATATTTAAAATAAAATCATATTTCATAGTATTCTACCTATGACTAAGCTGAGAGAGAATATCTACAATCTGCTTTTTATAGTTATGATATTTGAATTTGAAACACAAAATTCTCATGGTTATTGTATAATTAACAATTTTTTTTGAAAACAATGGAATACCAAGAATAGAAGTCTGCTTCAAAACGCCTCCGAAAAGGTCGATATAAAGTTCGTTGCTTTTTTCCTCGGTTTTCTGAGTTAAACCCTTTTGATTAATAAGGTAATCTCTGTAAACGCCTGCACAGTCGGCATAATTAATATCCTCGCCGTCCTCGCTGTCGATTGGGTAATAACGAACTCCAAATCTCTCCGTCTTGATACCGTTTTTCTCGAAAACAGTAATTTCGTTTGCATTTTCACCGCTCATGAAGAATGAGTCCATACTTCTTGTTTCAAATTCAAAATAACAAGTATTATACGCCTGATTATTCTGACCTGAAACCTGAGCATTTGCATAAACGTTTGACTCGCCGTCGCTGGCAATCATTACAAGTCCCGAATCACCGCTTACAGTTGCCATAACCGGCAGATAAGCCTGTTCTGTAACCTTTGGAGCAGTCTGAGGAACTGTTGTATAATCTCTTCCGTATACCTGCTGTGAATATGATTGATAATTTGATTTGCCATTATTATACTCGATTACCGCACCGCTTCCGTCAGGAATAATCATGTATCCCTCAACAGGAGAGCCGTCAAGATTAGTCGTTGACGCTGCACCGAAGTTCGGACAAATCTGAATTTTTGTCAAAAGCTGTCCAGTCAGAGAAGATGTATCCTCTTCCACAATTTCATCTGTATCAACATAAACATAAAGATTGTCGTCTTCAAGCTCGTAATGAACAGTAAGTGAAACGCCCTCGCTGGAATAATCATATACCGCAGTTACGCCTTTATCAGTTTCTGTCCATTTAACGTTTGCCTTGTTGGAAGTTACTGCCGCAGGAGACTCCGCTCTTGTAGATTGGTCGCCCACCTTGATTCCAAGGCTTGACGCAATCTGCTTACGAACAGGAGTTTTCATGCTCTTATTCTTTTCCTTATCAATAATCGTTTCGTCAGTCATTACATTAATAGGAGATGACCACCAATACTTTCCGGAGGATTTAACGTACATACAAATTCTTTCGTTTTCCTCGTCGCAGTAAAGGATAAGATTATCATTCTCTTTCACCTTTTTACAGGATTCAAGAGCCACAGCCTCCTCATCGGTAATAGGCTTTTCTTCCTCTTCGTCCGATTCTTCTTCATCAGACGTTTCCTCTGTATCAACCGCAGTTTCAGAAGTCATAGCCTCGCTTTCTTCGTTTTCATTTGCTGAGGATACGGCAATAGAACCCAGAGGCGTCAGCATCGTAAGGCAAAGCGCAAATATAATCGCTTTTTTATAAGTTTTATTATGCATTTTAATTTACACCACCGTTTCTAAATTAGCCTCTGATTCTGTATGAAATCTCAGTATAGAGAGAATAAACGAATACGTATACCTGCTGGAACAATGAGAGAAGCAGAACTACAAGGAACAGAATAATGAGCATTGCAACCAATGTCAAAATAATTGAACCAATAGTCTTACCGAAAGAATACTGATGAACAGCTCTCATTGCTTGAAGCATAAGAACTACGCTCCAACCCATTCCAAGGTACGAAATTGCAATGATCCAGATCGCCTCCTCCTGAACAAGGAAGTTTGACAATACAACTGAAATAAATGTGCAAACAATGTATGGAACAAGTGCATAAGCGGAATAAATACAGATTTTTTTCAGCGTACCCTCGCCGTCAAGCAAAGTGCATATTGCCCAGTTTCCGATTACCCATGTAAAGAAGTAAACAACCGACTGCACCAATAACGGAACTACATTAAATACCTTTGTATAAGCGGTATTGAACTGAAAGCCTGTAAGCTGTCTGTCCACAACCATTGCAGCAAAAAGCAGGAAAACAATAATCATAGCAATTTTCATTGAGCCTTGCTTTTTCCATCTTAGATCTTCAAAGCCTTCAACAGGGTGGAAAATGCAATGTTTCAGCCAACCGACCTGAGTAAATTCATACATATTATTTTCCCTCCTTTTTCTTAAACCGACCGAAAATCGTCCGGAATATCTTTATGCCCTTTTTATGAAGTATTTTCACAATAACCAGCCAAGCTATCAGAACAACGATAATCACCATCATTGAGCCGAAGTTATTTCTGAGATAGTCTTCTCTTGCATACTCAAAAGCCTTGTCGTAGTCGTCACGGTCGTAAGCCATTTTGAAGTAATAAAGAGCATCGTTATATCTTTCAGCTTTAAGAGCCGCCTTACCCATACCTATATAAGCAAGAGAATAGCCGCCGTCTCTTTTAATAACATTTTCCCACATAGGCTCAGCCTCGTCGTATTTACCCTGAACATAAAGTTCATCGGCGCTATGCAGGTCCTGACCGAAAGCAGTCAGTGTAAATACTGTAATATTATCCTTTGTTCCGTCGATAACATAAACGTTGTTTCCAAGCGTATCGACCGCATTAGGAGAAACAAAACTGCCTCGCTGGCTTGAATTTGAACTCTTTGTACCGAAAATACAAAGCAGATTACACATTCTGTCATACTGGAACACACGTCCAGTAGTATAATCAAGAACATTGATAAGTCCATTATCACCAACAGCAATATCAGTAAGCTTTGTAGCAAAACTCTGAGTTGCAGTTGCGTCATAAGCTGACTCAAAATCACCGAAAGTATACTCATCGCCCACTTCGTTATCCCAGATATTATAACCCGCAGGATTTACCTTCTTAACTGCGTCAGTAGAAGTATTAGCCTCTGTAACAGTATAAATAAATCCGTCTTCGTCAATATCAAAGTTAGCATACTCCACAGGAACGCTTCTTGTCATACCTTGAATCTGCTCGTTTGAAGCAATTTTTCTCCAAAGTTTCTGAGCAATAACGGCTGCGGTAGCTTCAACTCGGTTAGCGCCGTAATATCCCTTGAATTCACCGTTAATATCGAACTGAACAGCACCTGTATTAACTTCCTTGCAGACTGCATAAACATTTTCAGCTGCGTCTGCGATAACCTTTGAAGGGTTAAAAGTCTTAACGCTGTAAAGCTCGGATTCAGGTTGGAGATATTCCACAACCATATCAAGTTCTCTGTCGGACTTAACCTCTGCCTTGACAATTCTTGAATTTCCGGTATCAGCTATATAAATATAGTGTTTCCCGTCAAGAATACTTGTCTTAACATACAATCCCTGAGGCTCTTTAAACGAAGTTTCATTTTCTCCGTCCATAACGCCTGTATAACAGCCGATAACTTCAAGGTCGCTGTTAAGTCTTAAAATTCTGTTGTTGCCTCTGTCTGCAACCCAGAATTCTTCTCTTTCATCGTCAACAAACAAGTCGCTGGCGTCTGCAAGCGAATCCGATGCGTCCTCGCCTACAAAAAGCGAATCGTTCGGGTCGCTGAGTCTGCTCAGACCCATATCTGCGCCTGAAACAGCTTTACCTACACGGTAAGCGCTTTGCGAAGGAATAGCGTCCTCCCAAGTATCGTAGGTGTAGGTTCTATATGGTTCAGCCGCAAAAGCGGTTGCAGTCATGCTTAAAGCAAGAGCAGCAGCCATTGTGGCAGTAACCAGTCTTCTAAGAGAGTTTTTAAATCTCAACACTACTTATCACCTTTTTCCTTTTAAAAATAAAACTTGAACGATTAATCCTTCATACCCGAGTTAGCCATGGTTTCCATAACGTTACCCTGAGCAATAAGGAATACCAGAAGCGGTGGAACCAAAAGTACAACCGACGCTGCAAATGTTACACCCTGACGAGCAAGACCTGCAAGCGTAATCTGCTGTACAACGGTTGGTAGTGTTTTAAGTTCTTCTGAATAAGTAAGGGAGCCTGCCTGAATATTCCAAGCACCCTGGAACGCAAAGATGATAAGGGTCATAAGCGCAGGCTTAGAGTTTGGAACAACAATCTGCCAGCAGATTCTGAAAAGTCCCGCTCCGTCAACCTTAGCCGCCTCAATCATAGCGTCATGAATTGAAGTCATACTCTGTCGCATCAGATAAAGACCCATAGATGTTGAAATACTTGGAAGAATAAGTGCCCAATATGTATCGATCATACCCAGCTTAGCCATTACAAGGAACTGCATGATCCAAGTAGCGTTAGATGAGAACAGAAGTGCGATAACGATAATCTTGTTGATAAGTTTATCTCCCGGAAATCTACACTTTGCAAGTACGAACGCAGCACAGCAGCAAACAAAAAGGTTGCACACGCATACTACAATCGTAATAAAGAAGGAGTTAAAAATATATCTTGACAGCGGAACCTGCCATGAGCTTGCCGCTACCTTGAACATATCGGAGAAGTTATCTGTTGTAGGGTTAAGTACATAAAGCTTTGGAGGGAAAACGAACAGCTCTTCAACAGGCTTCATAGACTGAATAACTGAATAATACAGAGGGAAAATCATAAATGCGCCAAGCAGACAAAGAAATACAATAATCGCAATGTCGCCGCCAAGAGAACCGTTTACTCTTTTCTTCTTGTCTTTGACTTTAAGATTTTCTATGTCATGCTTTTTCTTTTTTCTAGCCATTATCTATACTCCCCTCCTTAATCAAGATATTTTCCGAGCAGCCAGTTTACGCCCTTATTTGCAAGGAGCATAGCCGCAAACAGAACAAAGCATATAGCCGAAGCATAACCCATTTCGTAACGAATGTTACCATAGTCGGTAGCATGGTTCATAATAGTATGAGCCGCATAGTCGGTTGAAGGCAGACCTACAAGGCTCTGACCTACAACACCTACTGTGAATGATGATGAAATCTGCATTACAGCAGCAAACAAAAGCTGTGGTCCCATTGAAGGAATAGTAATGTAGAAAAGTTCCTGCCATCTGTTCTTGATACCTTCGATAGCACCTGCCTCATACATTGACTTGTCGATATTCTGGAAACCTGCACGGATAGCAAGGAATCCTGCACCCATTGACATCCAGAGCTGAACAACAATTACAACACCAAGAATGTAATCCGAGTCAGTCAGCCACTGAATTGGCTCGTTGATAATGCTTAGATCCATAAGCACAGAGTTCAGATAACCGTAGGAGTCACCCGACAGAATAAGCTGCCAGGTAACATATACGGAAGTAGTCATTGATGGAGCATAGAAAACAAAGGTAAAGAATGTTTTCAAAAACGGATTCATCTCATTAATCAGCCATGCAATAAAGAAGCTGAGTATATAAGAGAACGGGCCTGTAAAAATTGCAAAAATAAGAGTATTTCTTACAGCAATAAGAAATGTATCGTCGTTCAGAAACAACGTATAGAAATTTGAAAGACCAACCCACTTAGGAGCTTGAATCATGTTAAAGTTTGTAAAGCCCATAGGCAGTGACATTACAACAGGAATAACAGTAAACAGAATAAAGAAAACCATAAAAGGCAGGAGCATTCCATAGCAAGCCTTATTGACTTTCATCATATGCCAAGTATAAGCCCAACTGCCTTTTTGCTTATTCATTGGCTGAGTATTATCTATTTTGGCCATTAATTACTCCTCCTTTCATTCTTCTGTGGACAGACCAAGGTCTTCACGCTTACGAGTAATTTCATCGTTAATATCCTTGTTATACCAGAAAAGTGTATCTCTTGCATTCTCGTAGTCATTTGCAACAGCTCTGAATGCGTTGTTAATGTTACGTGTCACACCGTAAGACGCAGGGATAATAGGAATTTCAACCTGAGCCTCAAGCTGTGTTTTAAGAGTTTCTACCTCGGTAGTAGTCCATGAAAGCTGACTGAGAGCCTCTACGTTAGCGGTTGCATAACGTCCCATTGTACCGAGAATTGACTCGATATTGTTACCGTACTTAACCTGAGCGTCAGTAGAAGTAAACCACTTTACAAAATCCCAAGCACCCTCTTGGTCCTTAGCCTTTGTGAATACGATAGCCGCAGAGCCTTCGGAGTTAGCAGCATGGTTAATGTTTCCGTTCTCGTCAACTGTTCCCGGAACAGGCTGGAAGCCCCAGCATCCCTTGATTTCAGGAGCAGCAACGGAAAGCTGATTAAAGAATGTATAATCCTTGATTACAATAGGCATATCTCCTGTTCTGAAACGTGTGAATGCGTCGTAAGTCTGCTCGAAGCTGTATGTAGTATAGAACTTAGTCCATGTATCAAACGCCTCGATAGCCTCAGGAGTATCAAAGTTAGTCTTTGACTGATCCTCATTATAATAGTTAATACCCTGCTGCAATAAAAGCATAGCAAAAGTATTACCTGTTTCAGTAATAGCCGAAATATAAGTCTGACCGTTTGTAAATACGGCAATCGGAAGAATAAGTCCTACTTCAAGGTAATTTCTTTGAAGTGTAGGCAAGCAGTTAAGCAAGCCGTCCCATGTAGCCAGGTCGGTCTCAGGGTCGATTCCATACTCGCCCAAAACGTCTGAACGATAGAACAGCATCGGGAATCGCTGCTCACAAGGCAAGCCGTAAGTACCTCCGTCATACTCATAAAGAACAGTAGCATTTTCAGTAAATCTCTGCTTAACTTCCTCAAAATCGCTGTACTGTGACAAATCCGTCAGAACGCCTCTTGCAGCAAGCTGAATCGGGAAGTCGCCTCCCATAAAGAGCGCAAGGTCAGGACCTTTTCCTGCAAAAGTAGCCTCAACAATACCGCCCTGTACAAGTTTTAGCGAGATCTTGGTATCAGCGTTAGGATTATACTCACTGTCTATAAGCTCCTTAACAGCAGTAGCGTTATCACGTCCAAGAGTTACCCAACACTCCATTGTTTCTCCGCCATCATCGTCGGAAAGTGAGTTGTAATCCTCAAAGAAAGAACCAATGAATCCTTTAAATCCATAAGAAAGAGAACTGAAAAACGAACTTTCACATGAAGTAAAATCAACATCAGCAGAATTGATCTCGATCATGTCAACTTCGAGAGGCTGTTCTCTGTATTGATTGATAAATGAAGAAACAGAAGTTACATTATCCTTAATCTGGGACATAAGCTCAGGAATAAGGTCAGGCTTCTCGATACATCTGTCAAGAACGATAGCCATTTTTTCAAGAGTTTCAGCCTCAGTACCTCCTGACCCCGAAAGCTCCTCGATCTGAGCCTTCTTTTCTCTCAGCTGTCTGGCGTAAGTAGTAAAATTATCAATAATTTCAGGAATAGCGGAGTCAATCATATAGTCGTTATATTCGTCAGGGTCAGGACCTGTAATCTGACGAATCTGTCTGTAATAGCTGTTAATATTGTAAACGACCTCGTCAAGCTCGCCCATGATTGCACCGATCTCACCCGGAACAGCTTCAAGAGAAATCTGATTTGTACCTGCTTCAAGATAGAAATACAAATCATTTCCGTCAGCGTCCTGAGGAACTGTTATATTCCAATCAGTATCATAATAGAACTTAACCTGCTCAGCCTCCTTGAACGGAACTTCGCCGTTAATATAGATACGTCTGTTGGAATACATACCTCTCATCTGATCCTGCCTTGCTCTGATACCGATTTTATAGTATCCGGCAGTCTTTACGGTAAATTCCCATGTAACAGTCTGTCCCGACTGAGTCCAGCTGCCCGAACCGATAGTGTTATATCTTGTTTTAACCGGACTTGAACCGTTTACACAAGAAGTAAGGTATGAACTTTTATCGGCAGTAGGATAAAGAGTTCTTGCCGACTTGTAATCAGCGGTTTCGCCTTCAAGCTTAATCGTTTCGCCTTTAACCTCTGCCAATTCAGCGGAAGACGGAGCTTTATAAGCCTCTGCCTCTTTATACTGATAAAAAGCAAACTTCTCAATAGCAAATTCAGCTTTTTCGGATTCAAAAGTAATCTCATGAGTGCCCTTTGTCATATAAAATCCCAAAGGTTCATTATACAAACCGTCAACGTCCTCCAAAGCAGTTTCCTGCCAGCAAGGCATTGAAATCTGACCTGGACGCATATCGTTCTGCTTAGAATCCTGCTCAATGTCGGTCTGATTAATCCACACCTTATTAAGAGTAATTCTTGATGCAGTCGCATAAGGACTTTCACCGTCAATCAGCATTGAAAACTGAATGTCGTTGGTGTTACTTTCCAAAGCATAGTAGGACATATATACATTATATACGCCGTCCTCCGGAATTTCTACCTCGTATGTAATCGAACCTACCTGATTAGTCCACTGCATAACATTGCTTTTTCCGTCAAGCTCGCCCACTGTAATAACAGCGTCGTCACTTTTTGCAATGTAGCTGCTGCCAAGCACCTCAATGTTATAATCAGGTCTTGCTGCGTCCGCATACTTTTCCACATAATTGCTGTACGAAGTCTGACGTACAACATCTGTGCCTGTTCCGGAATCCTCAGCAGTTTCCTGAGCGGTCAGGGTGCTGTCATCATCGCCGAAAACCGCAGGTACGCAGGTCGCCATAAGAGTAAGCGCCATTACCGACGAAACAACACGCCTAAACAATGTGTTTTTCACTGTGAATCCACCTTTCCTGAATTATTGCGAGCATGGCGTCCGCAATATCGAATTACGTACCCTACCGCATTATACTATATAAAATCCCAACGGGAGAATAAAAATATCAGCCTGCCTCATTATCGGAAATTTTCATCAGTCTTTCACCGTACTTCATACAATTATCATCATACTGTACTATAATACAATTCAAACTCAAAAAGAACATTAATAAATGAATTACCGAAATTTTCGCTAATTCATCACCCCGATAGTTCCGCATATCGATTCAGAACATTTGCTGTGTTCAAAATACAAAAACAAACATTATCAGATTTGTGCATTTTCAACAGACTTGCTTTTCAAGCTAAATGAATAACAACCTTATGTTTTCATGTGCAAAATGCTCAAATTTTCAAACACTTATGTCACTAAACCGGCAATATTTTTATCAAAATTGTCAAAAAGACATCATTGTGCTACTGATAATTATAACAATAATGCACACATTTGTCAAGTTTACTTAAACGTTTAAGGTATTACTTTTTTGTGAAAAAACAAGGCTTTATGCACATTCGACAAACGCTCTTTTTGTTTTTTGTACAATATGTATTTTTTCAAAGAAAACATACTGTTAAGCAGGGCTTTTCACAAAAGATATTCAGTGTAATTAACAAATAATTTTCATTTTACCGAAGTTATTTTAGTACGAATATATGAAAATACAAACGTATATTTATGCAAATTTTATGAAGAATAACCTCTTTAAATTGTTTCCAATGGTATTTTTCGGTGTAAATTTTCGTACTGTTAACACTTTGAGCTTCTGTCAGTTTTAATCTTTGTTCAGCCAAAATGACATTCACCCTTCAAGACTAAATTATATTAAAATTTGAACATTAAACTTATAAAAATTTTATTTATCATAACGGCAGCTGCCCTCACAAAACCTGAAAAAGTTTTGTGAGGGCAGCTTTTTCTGTGTAAAAATACGACAAAATCCGCATAATAACAATGTTATAGTAGGTTTAAAATATATCTGCGAAAGGAAGTACAAATTATGAGTGTAGAAATAACGTCCCGAAATCATGTAATCGTGGCAAAGATTTCAGGCGATCTCGACCACCACACCGCAAAAGATATCCGCTATGAAATCGACAAGTCAATCAACGCCTGCTCGCCGAAACTGCTTATACTTGATTTTGCTCAGGTAACTTTTATGGACAGCTCAGGAATAGGTCTTATAATGGGCAGGTACAAGCTTATGAGCGAGCTTGACGGAGAAATAATTGTCGCCTGCCCACCGTCATATATACGAAAAGTCCTGCAAATTTCAGGGATTCATCGTCTTGCCAAAATCGTCCCCGACTATTCGGCAATTCTGAAAGCCTATAATGCGGACTGCAAAGATTACTCAGAGGATTATTCAAAGGAGGCAGAAAAAGTTGAAACCAAAAACAATTAATGAAATGAAATTAACCTTCCCCAGCTATTCCGAAAATGAAAGGTTTGCAAGAATAGCTGTTGCAGGCTTTCTCTCACAGCTTGACCCTTTGGTGGACGAGCTTGCCGACATCAAAACTGCTGTTTCCGAAGGTGTTACAAACGCTATTGTGCATGCCTACAAGGACTGTGTAGGGATAATTTACCTTGACGTAAAAATTCTTGAAGGCAGAAGAATTTACATAAAAATCCGTGATAAAGGCTGTGGGATTGAAGATATTGAACAGGCAATGCAGCCAATGTTCACTACTTCCCCCGAAGAAGAACGCGCAGGACTGGGATTTGCCGTAATGGAAAGCTTTATGGACAAAATGAAGGTTCAGAGCAAGGTAGGCAAAGGTACGGTTCTTGTACTTGAAAAGACAATAAAATCAAGAAAGTTTTAGACTATGGCTAGTATAAAAACGCCTCTTGCAGAAGAAAATCTTGGCTTGGTGCATTTATGCGCCAACCGTTTCCGAAACAGAGGAATAGAATATGACGACCTTTACGGAGCAGGCTGTATCGGGCTTATAAAAGCCGTCAAGGCATTCGACTCGGAACGCGGCGTGAAATTTTCAACGTATGCCGTTCCGGTAATTTTAGGTGAAATCAAACGGCTTTTTCGTGACGGCGGAACAGTAAAAGTTTCAAGGAGCATTAAAGAACTTTCCTTGAAAATCACCCGTTTTCGTGAAAATTTCATCTCCGAGCAAGGCAGAGAACCTGCAATATCAGAGCTTTGCGAATATTCGGGAGCAGACGAGGAAGAAGTCATTGAGGCATTAAACGTTGCATTGCCGCCCATGAGCCTTACTGAAAGCAGCGATGATGAAAAAACAGGGCAAATCGACATACCGGTTGACGCTCCCGACGAAGAAATCGCCGACAAGCTATCCCTGCGACAGGCAATCGGAACATTAAATTCTGATGACCGCCGTCTGATATATCTGCGCTACTTCCAAAACAAAACCCAAGTCGAAACCGCCAAAGCCCTTTCCATGACGCAAGTACAAGTTTCAAGACGTGAGAAAAAAATTCTATCGGCAATGAGAAGCCAATTAACAGTTGACAATTAATATGTTCGCTCAGCTCACAAATTTTCATTCATTATACTGAAAACCGCTGGAAAATCAGATTTTCAAGCGGTTTTTGTAATTATATATTAAAGTAATCGAACAGAGAGAACTCCAACATTGTCCATTGTCTATTCTACAAATGATTTCATGCCCTGTTCACGGCGGAAATCAAGGAATTCTTCGTAAGTGCCCTGACGGTCAAGACAACCCTGAGGAAGAATTTCTATAATTCTGTTTGCAACAGTCTGAACAATTTCGTGGTCATGGGAGGCAAATATTACTACACCCTTGAAATCCCTAAGACCGTTGTTTACTGCTGTAATTGATTCAAGGTCAAGGTGGTTTGTCGGTCTGTCAAGCATGATTACATTCGAACCAAAAAGCATCATTCTTGAAAACATACACCTTACCTTTTCACCTCCCGAAAGAACCTTTACAGGCTTGTAAATCTCATCTCCCGAGAAAAGCATTTTTCCAAGAAAGCCTCTGAGGAACGTGTCTGTTTCCTCAGTTGTTGAATACTGTCTAATCCAATCAACTATTGACATATCATTGTCATTGAAATACTCCGAGTTGTCCACCGGAAAATAAGAACGTGAAGTAGAAACTCCCCACTTGATTGTTCCCTCGTCAGGCTGTTCCTCCTCAGCAAGAATTTTGAATAGCATTGTAATCGCCTGCTCAGATTCGCCGATAAAAGCAACCTTGTCGGTTCTTCCCAAAGTAAAGGAAACGTTATCCAAAAGCTTTACTCCGTCAACAGTTTTGGAAATACCCTGAACCTTTAAAACGTCCTTTCCAAGCTCTCTGTCCATATTAAAGCCAATATAAGGATACTTTCTCGATGACGCAGGCATTTCCTCCACTGTAAGCTTGTCAAGAAGCTTTCTTCTTGCAGTAGCCTGCTTTGACTTTGATTTATTCGCAGAGAAACGGTTAATAAACTCTTGAAGTTCCTTGATTTTTTCCTCAGCCTTCTTGTTTTGATTCTTCATCATTCTCTGCATAAGCTGAGATGACTCGTACCAGAATTCATAGTTACCAACGTACATTTTAATCTTTGTGTAGTCAATATCCACAATATGAGTGCAGACATTGTTAAGGAAATGTCTGTCATGTGATACAACAAGCACAGTACCGAAATAATCGGAAAGAAAGTCCTCCAACCACGCAATAGCGTCAATATCCAAATGGTTGGTAGGCTCGTCAAGCATGATAATATCAGGATTACCGAACAAAGCCTGAGCAAGCAGAACCTTTACCTTTTCGTTACCCGAAAGAGTTGACATCTGAGAATAAAGAATATCCTCCGAAAGACCAAGTCCCTGAATAAGCTTTGAAGCATCAGCCTCAGCCTCCCAGCCGTTCAGCTCAGCAAACTCGCTTTCAAGCTGACCAGCTCTGTCGCCGTCCTCCTCAGTAAAATCTTCCTTAGCGTAAAGCTCGTCCTTTTCTTTCATAATGTCATAAAGACGCTTGTTGCCCATAATAACCGTATCAAGCACGTTATATTCGTCAAAAGCGAAGTGGTCCTGCCTGAGAACAGACAATCTTTCGCCTTTTGTAATAGCAACCTCTCCCTTTGTAGGCTCAATTTCTCCGCAGAGAATTTTCAGAAAAGTAGACTTTCCCGCACCGTTTGCTCCGATAATACCGTAGCAGTTATTATTTGTAAATTTTAGGTCAACGTCTTTAAAAAGCAGCTGACCGCCGAATGAAAGACTCACGTTCGATACTGTAATCATTTTAACAATCCTTTCCAATCCAAAATCATATACCTTAATATTATAACACAAGCTAATGCTTTTGTCTAGGATTTCCGCAGGAAATTCCATTTTGGACATGAGTAAATTATTTATGAATAGCTTTATCCGACATTTTGGGTGTTTTAAAAGCATAAATTGACAACAGCTCCATACTGCAATATAACGGCAGGCGGTAAAATTTTTAGAAAACATTACGTTTTTTGAAATTTAAAATCTTCCTCCTGAAAAGGAGGTGAGCAATATGAGCGTTACGGAAGTACTTACTTTACTGCTTTTGATAACAAACATAATAGGCTTAGTTGTAAGCCTTTGCAATAACAAAAAGAAGTAACCGCCCTTCCGCCAAAGGACGGCTACTTTAATTTAGTAAAAGTCTCGGAGGTAAACCGCTTACAGCAGTATGTCCTCTTTTATTATGTACATTATATCACACTCGCCTTATTTTGTCAAGCGTGCATCTACTATGGCGATTTTTCATAATTGAGATGTTTTGTCAGATTTTTTCGTCAACCCTATTGACATTCTCGATTCAGTATTGTATAATAAAATTGTATCTTTCTATAAATATGAATTTACGAAATTATTACAGGTGCTATCCTGCAACAAAATAAAGGTGGATTGAAAAATGGGATTAATGGATAAAATTTTTGGAAATTACTCCAAAAAAGAATTAAAGAGAATTGAGCCTATCAAGAATAAGGTTCTTGAACTTGAAGAAACTTATGCGGCTATGTCCGATGAGGAATTGAGCGGTCAGACTGCAATTTTAAAGTCTAAGGTTGAGGAGCTTTCTTCTCTTGACGATGTTTTGCCTGACGCACTTGCAGTATGTCGTGAGGCTGCTTACAGAGTTCTCGGCAAAAAGCCTTATCCGGTACAGATTATCGGTGCTATCGTTCTTCATCAGGGACGTATCGCTGAAATGAAAACAGGTGAAGGTAAAACTCTGGTTGCTTGTCTTGCAGCTTACGCTAACTCTCTTTCCGGCAAGGGTGTTCACGTTGTAACAGTAAACGACTATCTGGCTAAATTCCAGTCTGAGGAAATGGGAAAAGTTTTCCGTTTTCTGAATACTTCTATCGGTGTTGTTTTACAAGGCATGAGCAAGGAACAGAAGCGTGCCGCTTATAACGCAGATATTACTTATGGTACAAATAACGAGTTCGGATTTGACTATCTCCGTGATAACATGGTTATTTACAAAAAAGATAAGGTTCAGAGAGAACACGCTTTCGCTATCGTGGACGAGGTTGACTCAATCCTTATCGATGAGGCAAGAACTCCGCTGATTATTTCAGGTCAGGGTGATAAGTCTACTCAGCTTTATACTCTCGCTGACAGATTTGCTAAGACTTTGAAGCCTGTTACCGTTGTTGAAATGGACGATAAGGCTGACAACGACGCTTTGGGCGGAGATTATATTATTGACGAAAAAGCAAGAACTGCTACTCTTACAAAGAGCGGTGTTAAAAAGGCTGAAAAGGCATTTAATGTCATCAATCTTATGGATGCCGACAATATGACTCTTCTTCACCATATCAATCAGGCTATCAAGGCAAACGGTACAATGAGAAAAGATACTGATTACGTTGTTAAGGACGGCGAAGTTCTTATCGTTGACGAATTTACCGGACGTATCATGGAAGGAAGAAGATTCAACGACGGACTGCATCAGGCTATCGAGGCTAAGGAAGGCGTTGAGGTTGCAAGAGAGTCAAAGACTATTGCGACTATTACTTATCAGAACTATTTCCGTCTTTACGGCAAGCTTTCAGGTATGACAGGTACTGCTCTTACTGAGGAGGACGAATTCAGAGATATTTACAAGTTGGACGTTATCGAGGTTCCTACCAATAAGCCTGTTGCAAGAATCGACCATCCTGACGTTGTTTACAAGACCGAAAAAGCTAAATATAATGCTGTTATTGATCAGATTATCGAATGTCATGAAAAAGGTCAGCCGGTTCTTGTCGGTACGGTTTCCATTGAGAAGTCTGAGTATCTTTCTAAGCTTTTGAAAAATAAGGGCATTAAGCATAATGTACTTAACGCTAAGTATCATGACAAGGAAGCGCTGATAGTTGCTCAGGCAGGTAAGTTCGGAGCTGTAACGATCGCTACCAACATGGCCGGACGTGGTACGGATATTATGCTTGGCGGTAATGCGGAATATAAGGCTCTTGCTGATTTACAGAAAGAGGGTTATTCCGAGGAAATCGCTGTTGAGGCTTCCGGTTCTGCTTTGACTGATGACGAAACAATTCTCAAAGCAAGAGCAAGATATAAGGAGCTTTATGACAAGTATTCAGATGAAATCAAGGAACTTGCCGAAAAGGTTAAGGAAGTGGGCGGTCTTTACATTATCGGTACTGAGCGTCACGAGTCAAGACGTATCGACAACCAGTTGAGAGGTCGTTCGGGACGTCAGGGCGACCCAGGTGAAAGTACTTTCTTCCTTTCTCTTGAAGACGATTTGATGAGATTGTTCGGCGGCGACAGAATTACCGCTATGATGGATAAGCTTAACGTTGACGAGGATACTCCGCTCCAAGCTAAGCTCCTTTCAAGCACGATCGAGTCCGCTCAGAAGAAGATCGAGGGCAGAAACTTCAATATCAGAAAGAACGTCCTGAACTACGACGACGTTATGAATACTCAGCGTGAGATTATTTACAAGCAAAGACAGCAGGTGCTTGACGGCGAGGATCTCCACGATTATATTGTTAATATGATCAGAGACTTCGTTAAGGAATCTGTTAATATGTACCTGCTCGACAATGAAATTCAGGATAACTGGAATCTCATTGGTCTGAGAGATAAGCTTATGGGCATTATCACAACTGAGGACGACCTAAATTATACTACCGAAGAACTTGATAAGATTACTAAGGAAGATATTACAAA
>JBJERA010000012.1:0-3499 GCA_051882035.1 Hominimerdicola sp. | reverse complement strand
CACACATATAAGCCGTCGAACGTGCAAGAAAACAACCTATCGACGGTGCTCTCTCATTAACCCTGTCAATAATTGTCTGCCATTCCTCCACAACCTTAAAGTCGCTGGGTTTCATTTTTTTGAAATCAGGATCAACCGGTCTTGCAGGTTTCAGCTGAGGCGGAACATTTCCATTTGCAACAGTAACAGCCTGTCCACCATTCTGCAAAGCACTTTCAAGCTGTGAAATACGTTTCATTAGTGCAGAAACCTCAGCATTAGAAACCGAAACTCCCCCACTGCTCTGAGCAATTCTCGTACCGCTGCAAAGCTTTACAAGACACATTTCCAGCTCAATACGCTTTGAAGTAGTTCTAGCAAAACGCTCGTTGCATTCTTGAAGAATTGAAATACCATTGAGAATTTCATCTAGTTTCAACGTTTCTGCAAGCTTTTTCAGCCGTTCAAACTCCTCCGGCAAACAAGTAATAAGCTCCTGACTTCCGTCAATAGTTTTTACAAGCATAACATTTCGCATCTGCATCAAAAGCTCGCTGCAAAGCACCTTTAAATCCTTGGACATATCATAAAGCCTGTCCACAATTCTCAAAGCCTCGGCAGCGTCCTTCTGAGCAATTCTGTCCAGAATATCGAACAGATACTCACGCCCTGCAATACCCGACGCAGAGGAAACCACGTCCAGCGTAATATCATTATCAAATGCCACACACTGGTCAAGCAGCGAAAGAGCATCACGCATACCGCCGTCAGACAGCCTTGCAATCAACCCAGCCGCATCTTCATGGAGCGTAAAGCCCTCCTGCTTGCCAATATACATAAGCCTTGCAACAATATCCTCATTCCTGATTCTATGAAAATCAAAATGCTGACATCTCGAAACAATAGTTGCAGGTACCTTGTGAATTTCAGTAGTTGCCAGAATAAACTTAACGTGCGGCGGAGGTTCTTCCATAGTTTTCAGCAGTGCATTAAATGCACCCGTCGAAAGCATATGAACCTCGTCAATAATATATACCTTATATTTACAAAGCTCAGGGGTGTAAACTACGCCCTCCCTGAGCTCTCTGATATCGTCAACCTTTGAATTTGAAGCTGCGTCAATCTCGATAATATCCGAAAGTGTTCCGTTGTCGGCACTTTTACAGATTTTACATTCAAGGCACGGTTCTCCGTCCTTAGGATTTTCACAGTTAACTGCCTTAGCAAAAATTCTTGCACAAGTAGTTTTTCC
Source organism: Hominimerdicola sp. (assembly GCA_051882035.1). Lineage (GTDB taxonomy): Bacteria > Bacillota > Clostridia > Oscillospirales > Ruminococcaceae > Hominimerdicola. The sequence continues at coordinate 2,268 of JBJERA010000012.1, read as the reverse complement.
CGTACCTCTCGAACCGGTAAAAAGATAAGCATGAGCTGTCTTTCCGCTCTTAATCTGATTTTTTAAGGTAGTGGTTATATGCGGCTGTGAAACTACATCATCAAATGACATTGGACGCCACTTTCGATATAAAGCCTGATACAAACCTGTCACTTCCTTTTTACCATAAATAAAAATCAATCCGACATATAGGCATGCAGGCGAATCTGTGTCACACAAAACAGACCGCTTAATGCTGCTCGGTTCCCCGCCTGACATGGTTCACAGCGTTTCGTTGCACAGGACCCGCACACCTATATCTCGGATTGATGAGGAACATTCCTTAAACATATCAATCTTTGGTACTTATATATTATAGCACACCTTATCAAAAATTGCAAGAGTTTTTTTCAAAAAAAGCAAATTTTTTTGAAAAAATATTTTCGGGCAATTACCAAGCTGAAAATTGCCCGAAAAATATCACATAGTGCAAACAAACATCAATTAATTCCAACAATAAAATCAATTTCACCAAAAGAAAATGCTACTGGTATACAGAATACAGGCTTTTGAAACTGTACATTTTCATTAGCAATATATTCCTGTGGAGTCATAGTAAGTTCCACGCCGCTGTCGTTGGACTCATTAACAAGAAAAAGACCGTTATTCACATTAAGAAATTCTCCCACAGTTTCATTAACATAATCGTCAATCTCACTTAAAGACTCTTTAGAAAATCTTTCTGCAAAAGCTATGTATTCATCTCTGTCAGCACCAATGCTGGTATTCATTCCGTAGCTGCCCGAAATATTTTGTCTGACAAAATATTTCGCTTCAAAATTTCTAAGAATGCAAGCTTTCAGCGGAGTAAAATCGTCTCCAACAAAACGAATTATATTCTTGAACAACAATGTCACATAATCCGTATAAATCCTTGCATTTTCAGCCGTATCAAAATGATAGAATTCATTAACAAGCTTTGCAAGCTGTTCCGTCTGATTTTTAGAAATATCGTCATCAGCAAACTGAGTAGCAGCCTTATAATCATTCAAAGCCTTTTCAAAATCTGCATTTGACAATGCACCGTTATTAACAAGGGTTTGTCCTAGAAGCAGATAATCCATTGGCTGCTGTGCAAGCAACTTTTCAACATCATCGGCAGTAATATAACCCAACTCAACCGCAAGGTCACCAAAACGTTTATCAACGCTTTGCTGAGTCTGATTAACGTGTTCTACCTGCTCGGCGCTCATAAGTCCTGCATTTATGGCAATCACGCCAAGGCGCAAACGTGTATTTTTCTTCTGCTCAATAGCTGTGGTTAGCTGTTCTGCTGAAACAAGCTTATTATTAAAAAGGTATGCTCCAAAAAATTGTGCAAACATTTACAGTTCCCCTTTCGCCGCAGTTTCAAGAATTTTCTTTATGTCCTCATCGCTAATAGGCTTTTGCAGAAAATCGGCAGCCCCGGCTTTGATAGCCTCTTTTAGATGCCCCTGAGTTCCAACAGACGAAGCCATAATGATTTTAGCGTCCGGGAATTCTGCAATAATATTTTTCAAAGCGTCAATCCCCGTTACTTTCGGCATAATTATATCCATAAAAACGACATCCGGCTTAATTTCCCTAAACTTAGATATCGCCTCTTCACCATCGGCAGCCTCAGCAATATTTTCCACACCCAATGAAGCTATGGACATACTGAGTTTTTTTCTTGCAAACATAGAATCATCGCATATAAGCACTTTCATATCCTTAATAGTCATTTGTATCCTCCTTGCTAAAAAAGATTAGTTTTTCGACCTCTTAATATTTTATCACAAAATTGTCGAAATTGCAATAGATTTACTTTGTTTTTTTGTTGTAATTGTGCATAAATTTTCATAAAATAATTTTTTATAAAAACCTCTTGACAACTGTGCAGAAGTATGATATAATAATTAAGCATTAAAAATACTTGTAACTTTAAAAGTATTTAAATGCCGGTGTGATGGAATTGGCAGACGTGCTGGACTCAAAATCCTGTGGTAGTGATACCGTACCGGTTCGACCCCGGTCACCGGCACCATATGTTTATAAAGATAAGGCTACGGATTAATTCTATAGCCTTATCTCAATAAGCATAAACTTATTGAGTATATAAAAGATTTACAAATAGCTCTTGTAAATCGTATTTATATAATTGACATTTATTTAGCTCCACACATATAGACCTTGTCATAGGCAGCTTTTAATAAAAGCTTGTGTGACTTTTTCAATGCTTACCGGTAGTGGTGCTGGTTCATAGAC
>JBJERA010000011.1:0-3535 GCA_051882035.1 Hominimerdicola sp. | reverse complement strand
CTTTTTATTTGCTTTAAATCAGGTGAAAAAGATATGAAAATACTGTCAAGACCCGTTAAGGTAAAACTTATACTGCTAAGAATTGCATTGACTGCATAAAAAAGAAAGTCAGAAAACTTTAATTCTTACTATAAAATCCAATAAACACCATATCTTTAAACTATCTTTAACGATATTTTATTAGTGTTACCCTATCGCATAAAAGCTATGATATAATAATATCAATCTAAAAAACGAAAGGATAACACATTAATGAAAACATCAATTATAGGATACCCAAGAATAGGTTCGCTAAGAGAGCTTAAATTTGCAAGCGAAAAATATTTCAGAAAAGAAATCACAGCAGAAGAACTAAAAAATATTGCTCAGACTTTACGTATAGAAAACTGGAATGTTCAAAAAGAGAACTGCATTGACTATATTCCGTCAAATGATTTTTCTTTTTATGATAATATGCTTGATACGGCTGTTCTGCTGAATATAATCCCTGAAAGATATAGAGCATTGAATTTGTCCGGACTTGATACATACTTTGCTATGGCAAGAGGTTATCAAGGCGAAAACGGCGACGTTAAAGCTCTCGCAATGAAAAAATGGTTTAATACAAATTATCATTATATGGTTCCTGAAATAGACGACAACGCTGACATCAAGCTGTCAGGCACAAAGCCTTTTGACGAGTTCATCGAGGCACAGAAAAACGGTGTTAAGACCAAGCCTGTTATAATCGGTGCGTTTACTTTTCTTAAACTTGCTCGTTTTACAGGCAATAAAAATGCTTCCAATTTTGCAGACAGCATTGCAAATGCTTATTGTACATATCTTGAAAAGTTCAATACATTTGGTGCCGAATGGGCAGAGTTTGATGAGCCTTATCTGGTAATGGATTTATCGAAAGATGATATTGCACTGTTTGTTTCACTTTATAAAAAAATACTTTCTTCTAAAGGCAGCATAAAGGTACTGTTACAAACATATTTCGGAGATGTGCGTGACTGCTACATTGAAATCTGCGGACTTGCATTTGACGGAATAGGTCTTGATTTTATCGAAGGCAAGAAAACCTTTGAACTTGTACAAAAAAACGGCTTTCCAAAAGATAAGACCTTGTTCGCAGGCGTTGTAAACGGCAAGAACATATGGAAAAATAATTATACAAAAACTATTAAAATAATTGAGGGATTAAAAGAAAATGTTGGCAAAATTGTACTTAATACGTCCTGCTCGCTTCTCCATGTTCCATATACGCTGAAAAATGAAACAAAGCTTTCCGACAATTATAAAAAGCATTTTGCTTATGCTCAGGAAAAACTAGGCGAATTATCTGAATTAAGTGAAATATTAAAATCAGACAATCCAACCGAAAATAATTCTTTCAAAGCAAATAACGAATTGTTTGCAGAAAATCGAAACTGCGACAACCCTGAAATACAGAAAAAGGTTTCAAAGCTTTCAGAAAAAGATTTTGTAAGACTTCCAGAATTTTCAGAACGTGAAAAAATTCAGAAAGAGCGTTTCAAACTTCCTGCTTTTCCTACCACAACAATCGGCTCATTCCCACAGACCGCCGAAGTAAGAGCAAACAGAGCCGCTTTCAGAAAAAATGAAATTTCCGAAGAGCAGTATGAAGAATTCAATAAAAAGAAAATAGCCGACTGTGTTGCTTTGCAGGAGAAAATCGGACTTGACGTTCTTGTTCACGGTGAGTTTGAGAGAAACGATATGGTTGAATATTTCGGAGAATGTCTTGACGGCTATATCTTCACAGAAAAGGCATGGGTTCAGTCATATGGAACACGCTGCGTAAAACCTCCTGTTGTATGGGGTGATATTTCAAGAGCCAAACCTATGACAGTAAAATGGTCAAAATATGCCCATAGTCTTACAAATAATCCTATGAAGGGAATGCTGACAGGTCCTGTAACAATTCTCAACTGGTCGTTCCCAAGAGAAGACATTTCTCTTAAAGAATGTGCATACCAGATTGGTCTTGCAATTCGTGAAGAAGTTCTTGACCTTGAAGCAAACGGCATAAGCATTATTCAGGTTGATGAGGCTGCGTTGAGAGAAAAGCTCCCTCTGAGAAAATCTGATTGGAGATGCGATTATCTGGACTGGGCAATTCCTGCATTCAGACTTGTTCACAGCGGAGTAAAACCTGAAACACAGATTCATACTCATATGTGTTACAGTGAATTTGCGGATATTATCAAAGAAATTGACGATATGGACGCCGACGTTATTACATTTGAGGCAAGCCGTTCAGACCTGACGATTCTTGACGTACTAAAAGAAAACAACTTCCGCACAGAAGTCGGACCGGGCGTATATGATATTCATTCGCCAAGAGTACCTACCGTTCAAGAGATAAAATCTGCTCTTTATAAAATGCTTGACAGAATTCCAAAGGAAAAGCTTTGGGTAAATCCTGACTGCGGACTTAAAACAAGAGGTAATACAGAAACAATTCCGAGCCTTGAAAATCTTGTTCAGGCGGCAAAGGAAGTGCGAAAAGAAAACAACTGAGCTTTCAAAAATAAAACGGTTATGCCGTTTCATGTCTGATTACTGCATGATTTTTTGACAAAGGGAATAATATCTGATATAATTATGTAAATAAAATATCAGGAGGATTCTCTAATGGGACTTTTGCATATTTATTACGGTGATGGAAAAGGAAAAACAACTGCGTCATTAGGTCTTGCCATAAGAGCCGCAGGTGCAGGTATGAAAGTATGCTTTGTTCAGTTTGCCAAAGGCGGCGAAACATCGGAGCTTGACTCTCTTAAACTTATACCGAACATAACGGTTATTCGCTGCGACAGAAAATACGGTTTTTATATTGAAATGACCAACAGCGATAAAAAAGAGATTACCTTAAATCACAATAAACTTATCGACCTTGCATTCAAAAGCGACACAGATATGATAATACTTGATGAATTTAATTTTGTTTATGAATACAGTCTGATTGATAAAAATAAAGCTCAACAGCTGATTTTGAATGGTAAAGCTAATAAAGAAATTATTCTTACAGGAAGAAATCCTGCGGAAGTTTTCATATCCGCTGCCGATTATATAAGCGAAATAAAAGCTATCAAGCACCCTTATGACAAAGGAATAACTGCACGAAAAGGAATTGAGTATTGATATGACATTACAGCAAATGAAATATGTTATCGAAATAGTACGCTGCGGTTCAATCACCGAAGCAGCAAAACGCCTGTTTATCTCACAGCCAAGCCTTTCCAACGCAGTAAAGGATATTGAAAAGGAAACGGGAATTGAGATCTTCAAACGCACTGTACGAGGGATAACTCTTACAACTGAGGGAACGGAGTTTCTTTCCTATGCAAGACAGGTCGTAGAGCAGGCTGAGCTTATGGAACAGCGTTACCTGAACAAAAAGCCGTCAAAACAGCTTTGCTCGGTTTCCACTCAGCATTACGCTTTTGCGGTCAATGCCTTTGTGAATGTAATTTCTCAGCTTGACTCCGACGAATACGAATTTACTTTACGGGAAACAAGAACCCAT
>JBJERA010000010.1:0-3537 GCA_051882035.1 Hominimerdicola sp. | reverse complement strand
AAGGCACACTCTTACGCAAAACGAAATATCACGTTCAATTCGTTTCAAAGGCAATGATTGGAATGCTTTGCCTATTCTTATTCCTTTCATCAGCGTTTCCTCATCATTGATAAGATTGAAGAAAAATTGGTCACACTTTTCAGAAAAATCCTCATAATCAACATAGTCGCAGGCTTTTCCCATGAGCCTGATTTCAATAGAATAGTCAAGCTCAATTCCGAAAGTCAGCGTATCGTGGGAAAGAGCCTCCGCCACAACGGAGCAATCCTTTACCGAATATATTCCAAGACATTCGTCGCTGTGAATAAGACTGTCCACTGCGGAAAATTCCTCAAATGGTGTAAAGCCTGCCTGCAACAGCTTATCTGAGATTTTGTCAAGTATTTCTGTAACGCTTTTGTTCATTTTATCCCTCCGTAGTTTTAAAGAAAAAGTCTGTGTCTATAACTATGCCTCTGAGATTATTGAGAGCAGTTTTTTTAAGTTCGGCAGAGGCTTTTATTTTTTCGGCAAAGCCTCCGTTTTCGGAGGTCTTGCCTGCTGGGGTAACAATTATTTTTTCTCTTGATGCCTGCTTGCAGACAAAATCGTAAAGAGCCACAGCCCCTACTGCATATTCACATCTGGGTAAGTCGGTCGGCTGTATTTTTTCCTCGTCGAGAATACTCTCTACGGAAAATTTCGCACTTTCGATTATGGAAAGATTTTCGTTGATTTCTTCTACCGAGCAGCCGCTTAACTGCTGAAAAGCAAGCACAATATTGTTAAAATCAAGTGTAATAATTATCAGCTCCTTGTATTTTTATGATTTATTATGAAGTTGTTTTCATGGTCTTTACAGCACCGTCAGTCAGCGGAGAAATTCCTACCATTATGGAGCAGGAAATCTCATCGCACTGTGTCGAAATAAGCTTGTCCAAATCAACAATAATATCTGTTCCGAAAATCATTTCGGCAGCGCAGGTCTTGTCGATACCAACGGCAATATTTCCCGTAAGCTGAGGGCATTTAACAAGAGTTACTCCGTATGGAGTTTTTACACGTCCGTTTGTCATGTAGTCGCAAACGCAGTATTTCATTTCCTCCAATGCAAGAATTTGCGCCATTACTGCGGGTGTGCAGACCATGGTTGTCATGTCAAAGTCGGACATACTGCTCCAAAATGCCGCCAAATCAGCGTATGTAATGCTGCTACCCGAAAGTTCTGACGGAGTAATTCCGTAGGTAAGAGTTGTCATGGCAAAAGCGTTTATTTCTCTTGCAAGGGACGCTCCTAGATTTTTGAGGATTACTCCGAAAGCTTCAAGACGCTGTTTTCTGATTGACTCGTATGAACAGGAAAGCTTTCTCGCAAACTTTGTAAGTGCCTTTGCAGACGTGGAAAGTCTTACAGTTGAAACAGGAAGTTCTCCGCCCTCTGAAACAATATCCGTTGCTCCGGATTTTGTAACGGTAAGTCCTCGGAAATCCGCTGAATCGGTGTAAGAGGTTGCGGCAATAACTTCGCCCATGATTGACGCCTCGTCCATTCCAAGCTTAATGGAACGTCTTACATATTCAGGAAAAAGCACTGCTGATTCTGTTGACAGAAAGAATTTTTCAACCTTGTCAGAGCCTGCTCCCTTTACCTTAATATCAAAACGCTTTAACTGTCGCTCGAAAGCGTCAAGCCCTTTAAGCTCGGTGTTTTCGTAGTTTGAATCGGGGTCTAGCTGTTCAAGAGCCTGTGTGAATGTTTTTCCTGTGATTGAATAAAGTCCTTTTTCAAGTCTGATTGTGTTATACATAAATTATTCTCCTTTACATTTTAAATTCTGAATTATCGTTTTCTTCTTCGGGGTAGATTGCTGTTATAAAGCTTTTTTCTTCCGCCGAAAGAGTTTTTTCATTAGCTTTAAGTTCGTCCTCAAAGCTTTTTTTAAGGCTTAAAAGCTCGTATACGTCCATGCCCTCGGTCATTTTTCTTATCCATTGGGAAGAATGAAAGGGCTTGGCAAAATATGAAAGCTTTAAGATTTCACCTCTCAGATACTCGCAGACTACCGAAAGCCTTGCACTTTTTTCGTTAAGTTCCTTGGTAATCTCCGACTGAGAGGGGTTTTCGCTAAAACGCTTTGTTACTCCCGCATTGACCTGAGCAGGAATTGCCACGAATGACCATTCGTAAGCGTCCATGGGTGTTTCAAGGGTAAAATAGCACAGCTTTTCACCGTAATATTTTCCAGAAACGTGGGTGCATGGGTGGGTGTTTTTATCCGCCTTGCAGATTGAGCAGATTGAATTTTGCACACTGCAGCTTACGGAAACCTCTTTCTTTATTCCGCCGTCGATTTCCATAATCAAATCCTTATTTTTATCGGTTCTCAGCATATAAGCATAACCGATAAGAGCAGTATACTGCTCGCCGTCCTTTGTGGTTCGGTCGGCATAAGTTCTGACCTCGGTATCGTAAATTCTCGCTGTCTGATTTTCGCCCTTGGGATTGTGGTCGAAAATTCCCGTCTTGCCAATAAAAAGCTTTGACAGAGCGTTCAGCGATTTAATTGAAAACTTTTCGTTATCTCTGTCAATTTCATTGTCGCAAAGTATTACCGAAAAACAGTAAACCTGCTCCGCCGAAAGAGGCTTTCGTGCAAACTGATTGATTTTTTCCATAGCCTTTTCGTCGGTCATTAAATTATTTTCCATGTTGTTCCTCCTTGTATTTAGTATTTCTCAGTTCGATTTCCTCTGCCTGAGCATTGTAAAGCCGTGATTTTGCAAGCGCCTCCTCGTCTTGAAGATTAATGTTCCCCCATTCTACTCTGCATTCGGAAAAGGCTCCGCAAAGTCGTAAAAACGTATTGCAGATTTCCTCTATTACAGGGGTAAGAAGTCGGCGGTAGTATTCAAGCTCGCTGGTTAGAATATCCGCCTGCTGAGCGCTCATGCGTTCTGTTGTAGACCAGTTCAGTCCCAGAAGAAACGGCGGAATTGAAAGCTTTGAAATAAGCTGTTCCAGAAGCTGTCTTACGGGAACTTCGGTGTCGATAAGCTGATTTTCCGCACCGATAACCTTTATTCCCACATTGCCTACTGCAACAAAATCCTTGATTACGCCGTTTTTTGAGGAATTCATGCCGTCAGCCCATTGTTCGGCGATCTGCATAGCCCTTTCCTTTGCAAAGGCTCTGTCCGAACCGTCAGCGGACGGGATATAAGTCACCGCATAGCGAACGTTGCCAACTCTGTCGAAATTCTGTCCGATACATTCGTAAATCCGCATAAGAATACTGCTGATTGCAGGAAGTCCTCTCAGAACGGAAACTCCGTCAGGGTGCTTAGGGCTTGGGTTAAGGGTGGTATACAAAAGCTTTTCGGGAGAATTGATTTTAATTTCCTTGCCGTTATAGTTCCCCCAGATTTCCTTTTCCAGTGGATTTTTGCCCTGTCTGACTCTGAAAAGGCTTGAATCACCCACAAAAATCCCTTGAATGGAACAAGTCCTGTGGTCGGTAAAAATTCTGCCGATAGCCTTTCCGTAGGTAAGCAGAGAGT
>JBJERA010000009.1:0-3547 GCA_051882035.1 Hominimerdicola sp. | reverse complement strand
AAAGAATCGGCATAAAAGAGATTTCTCCTCTCATTATTGTTCCCGAAAGCTGCCGAGGCATTCACGCCTGCGGCGCGCATACCACGTCAGCTTTCAGGAACTGAGCAATTAAGAGGAAATCTCAAAGTACGCTTGCCTTACAAGCCTTTGTTTGATTGGATGATTTTACTTTTACACAAATTATTTGGTGATGCCCCCGGAAATCGGCTAAGGTGTCGCAAATCAGCCAGATTCCATTTCGCTTCGCTACATTCCATCAGGCTGATTTGCAAAGAATCTTGACAATTTGTAGGATACATTGTATATTGTAAAAAACTAGAGCAGCAAATTTGATGCTGCTCCATTAGTATCGTTTTTTATTGCAGTTGTTGATTTTACAGAAATTTTTTCGCAGAGCCTATTCCATATCATAGATAACTCCTTGTTTTTTTATATATTTTTAATCACCATTTATAACTGTAATATATTCTTTTAGGTCACGGCGTACAGCTGCATTTTCACCATAATCATTTACATATCCTGCTCTTAAAATCATTTGCACATTTTCTGTTACATCCAATTCACTTTGTATATCTTCACTGTATGGAGCTACTTCAAGCATTGCACTTAATGGTTGAACAGCAATATTCTTTTCGACACACTTATACCAAAATGCCTGTGTTTTTCTTCCCGCTTCAATCCAATCAACTACTGTATCATTACCAGTAATTACAAAGAACGCACTGCAATTTTCCGTCTGCTTTTTTGCCGTTTCTATACCTTGTGAAGCAAATGTATCATTTTCAGCATTTTTATGATTTGTTGTTAAATAATAAAAGGATTTTATTATACCGTTTAATCCTATCATTTCAGCAGAAATGCCGTCTTTCTTTTGCTCAACTTCTCCATTTGAAAATCGCATCCATTGATTTAGTTCCTTTCGATATGCCGCTTCTGCGGATTGTTTTGATATAGCTTCAATTGTCCCGTTTTTTATATATTCAAATTCCTTGGTTCCCGTTTCATAACAATAAATTCCGTTCATATCTTTTAAGAGTTGTGTAATTACATCTTCGTTTATTTTGTCTGTATTATAACTACGCTTATCTGTATGACGGCGTTTTATGGTTTCAAGCTGTTGGTTATTTATTTCTGCATTTTTACGCTTATGATATGAAATAGTCACAATTTTATTATGTGTATCTGATAAATCAACATACTCTGTCGTAGTGTCATATCCATACGCATCAAAAGCAAAAGTTAATGATTCAATATAACAGCCTAACGATATGTAAAGTTCTCGATACTTTGGGTCTACAATTTCTAATGTTCGTTCTGTATCAATGGAAATTGTCATTTTTTGTTCCTGTATATCTAATTCTGCTTTCCAACTCTGCGTATTATGAGAGTTTGCAGCAAGGGATGCATAGTATAAAACAGAACAAAGTTCTTCACTCACACCATTTAATTCAGTGTTTGTTTTTACCTTAGCTGGCTTTCCAAATAAGTACAAAGTAATTGCACCTCCTACAAAAATAATTGCAATAATAATCAAAAATATCTTTATTACTTTTTTTCTCATGATAATTCCTCCTGCATACTTTGACAACAGCCTAACAATGCAAGAAATTCTCGCTTTAAAAATTCGTCATTATCAAAACCAAGCAATTTATAATAGGATTTTTTATACTCCGCCATTCGTACAATTCCAGATATGCTGCTCCAAAAGAAAATCATAATTTCATCTGCATTGTTGCTTGGCTTAAAAATATCAAACAATATGCCTTTTTCTATTATCTCTCTTACAAGATTGTTTAAATGCAATCCTAAATCATAAATATCTTTATAAACCTGCGGCGTTTCATCAGAAGTTATATCAACATTTATGCTTCCAATCATTCCCTCAAAATAGATTGGATACTCTTTGCACAGCTTTTGAATAGAGAAACAAATTTTCAAATATCTCTCTTTCCATTGCTCTTGTGAATGAATTTCCTGTAAAATGATGTTCTCTATCGTCTGAGATAGATTTTGCATATGTTGATATACCAATGAGAAGAAGATTTCTTCCTTGTTTTCAAAATATACATATAGAGTAGCTTTACTATATCCAGCCTTTTTTGCTATCTCATCAACAGTAGTAGCTGAAACGCCTTTTTCAATAAACAGTGCTGATGCTTCGGCAGCAATCTTTTCTCTATGTGCACTTAACGGTTCTTTTTTTCTTCGAGCCATACATACCCTCCTAATTAATTAAACTATCAGTTTAATTATATTCAGTTATTTAATGTTTGTCAATCCCTAAGGATGTATGTTCATAAAAGTTTAACTTTAATAATCTCCATAAAGTTCTAAATCGCCGTTTTTGCCTGTTTTATCAGAGATTTTTCCGTTTGATATTTCAGCTTTATCCAGGTGATATGCAGCGATTGGCTGATTTTCGGTTTTATTCTGACTATTTAAATTATTTACTGGTTTACCCAATACCCTAATTTCATATATTGTAGGAGTATACCAGTTATTATTTGGATTGTTATGAAGATGAGCATTAGTAACTGTTAATCTTACATAGCGTGCAGTTCCACTCAATGCATCATTTGTAAATCCATAAGTATTTGTAACACGGTCACTGCTTTCATCTGTGCGGTCAAGTAGTTTAGTCCAATTAATACCGTCTGTACTGCCCTCGACATAATAGGTATAATATCCCTCTGAACCTTTGCACATATACCATGAGATTTGAATATCTGAAAGATTACATTCTTTAAGCAGGTCAATTTGTATGCTGAATGGCCATGTTTTTTCGCCCACAAATGCATTATCATAAGAGCCGTCTACTGCACTTTGAAGCGAAAAACCGCTTATATTGACAATCCAACTAAACCTTGCCAGTTTTGGCAAGGTGATACCCCAATTTTACAATGATTTGCTCATAATGCCTTATTGACTGTGGCAAGGTTTAATTGGAGGAGCAATATATCATAAAGTCTGAGGTTGACCTTGACGTGTACTTTTAAAGCTCCAAATTAAATTTATATCCGAATATCAGCACATTGATTAATTCGGCGTGCTTTTTTATGCCATTTCTGAGGTGATATCAATGGTGAAACCGAACCTATATCAGTTGTAAACCTTAACAAAATTGCATGTTTTCATGCAACAAACTACGCCTTTTACGCTATAAGTAGAAGATGCCGGAAATGTCACCCTGCCAAGTTTCTAAGCGTTTAAAGCGATTGCAGGACGATATTAAAGATACAGTTTCAGCCCTCTCAGACGTTATCTGAGGGGGCTGGATTCGTGTCATATGTATGCTAAAAACATTACTTTCAGTCAAGAAAAATTTGCATACTGCCAATGTGAGAATATAAAGAAAACCGCCTATCTACGCTGTTTTGTGTAAATAGGCGGTTTAAGGCATGGTCGAGGTGACGGGACTTGAACCCACGGCCTCTGCGTCCCGAACGCAGCGCTCTACCAAACTGAGCCACACCTCGTAAACTACCAACATATTATACCACAGACTAAGGGGATTGTCAATAGTTTTTTATCGGTATTAGAAAGGTGC
>JBJERA010000008.1:0-3566 GCA_051882035.1 Hominimerdicola sp. | reverse complement strand
TTATTCTTACAACGGACCTTTGCATTGCAAACCGTTATGACGAAAATCTTAATCCTAAGGTTAGGATAATTAATTCTCTTGATGAAGCCTTACAAACTCCATTTACTTGAAATGAGGTATAAAAATGTTTAACAATGTTGCCACAAATAAAAGTAATTACAAGTTTATTCCTATAAAAACTCCAGCAAAATTTTATACTGTTTCGGAAAGTGAAAAAACGAATTGCGGATACATTGACATTATATGTCATGCAGTTACAGATTTGCACATAGGCAGCGGAAGTTTTGGAATAGTTGACGGTAAATTTGCAAAGCTGACTGAAAAAGTAAACGGAAGATTTGTAATTCCAGGTTCTTCAATGAAAGGATGTGTCAGAAATATTGCAAGGATTGTTTCTGACGGGTGTGTAAAACTTAACGCAAAAGATGATTTGCAACATAAAGCAGACAGAAACATCAACTGCAAGCCAGATAAGCACTGTATTGTCTGTGATATATTTGGATTATTGGGACAAAAAAGCAGAGTGTTTTTTGATGATTTAATTGCACCGGCAGCCACAAAATCAAAGACATTTACAGTACAGGAAGGACACAGCCCTCATAAATGTGAGGGATTCAAGCTGTATCCCACTGTTCCTGATAACGATATAGAGCCGGTGAGAAATTTGATGATTGAAGCTGTGCCTAGCTGCGCTGTTTTTTCGGGCAGAGTATATTTTGAAAGGCTCTCACAGGATGAACTTGAACTTTTGCTTTTTGCACTTGGACTTGATGAAAGCTTTGATTTAAAAATAGGTGGATTTAAATATGATAAATTAGGTGAATGTTATATTGTTTGCGATAAGCTTGTTATCAACGGTAAAGAACATAAAAACGCAAAGCAAATTGCTGAAAATTATGCAAATAATTATGGTAAGAAATTCTCTGAAAACATAAATGAACTAAGAAATATTCTTGAACCGTAGCATTTGGGAGGGTCATATAATGAGAAGCAAAAAAGACTTAATTGATATTTCAAATAAGCTAAATCCAAAAGGACATGAAGAACGTTTTTATCGTTTCGCAGAATCATATTTAAGTATTATGAAAAACAACAATAAAAAACACAGCAAGGATTTCTTTGATATTATTTCTTATATAAATAAAAATGTTAGCAATAAAACATTAAAAATCGCCATGGGCGTCATAGGCAAAAAAGAAAATAATGCTAATAATACCAAGGAATGGTGCAGTAAAATCATTGGCAGCAAAAGCAAATTAAATACTGTTGAACTTGATGTAACTGAATTGAGCTATGTTATGGGTTATTGCGCAAGAATAGCAAAATATGAAGGGGTTGTTTATAAAAAGCAAAATCCACGGTAACAACAGGTAAAACAAGACTTTGGAGAGAATAAGCATGGTAGTAGACGGTAAATATAATGTTATGATTGTAAATGTCAGCTTGTTTAGAAAAACAGAATATACAAAAGAAATTGTATATTCTCATAATTCACTGTCAGATATGAGCTGTACAGTTTCAGGTCAACAGACTAATGAGGCAGCAATTAAATATGTTGTAAAAAAATTAAAATCAAAGAATAAAAAGCTTGATAAAATAATTTTGCTTGAAACCAATGAAGTTGTTAATAATCCTATTTCACAAAATGATATCAGAACAACGCATACATATTTGTCTGAAATAATTGAAAAAGAAACTCCCGGAACAACTATAAGTCAATTAAAATTAAATGATTCAAAAGCAGAAAATCTTAATAAACTTACAGAGGTTTTAAAGGTTTCTGAAAATCCTGATGAAATCAATATTTATTTTGATTCCACTGGTGGTACGAGAGATGTAAGTGATTGGATTAAAATGGTAGTAAAGTTTTTGGAGTATTCGGGATATAAAATTGCCGATGTTTTATATTCAGATATTACAAAATCAAAAGATATATCCGGAAATATTTATTGTGTTAAAGACACTTTAATTGACCTTATCAATGGTGCAGAAGAGTTCACTTCTACCGGCAGATGTGATATTTTGTATCAGATACTTAACAAAGATAATTCAAATTCTCAAATTGTGGATTTAATCAAAGCAATGAAAGAGTTTTCAGATAGTTTATTGATTTGTCAGGTTAATAAAATTGATAATGTAGTTGATAATCTTAAGAAGAAAATTTTACAGGCAGAACAACTAAATTCGTCTGTTCTTACAGAAGAAGAATCACTTTTTAAAAACCTTATTCCACAGATTAAGGAAAAGCTATATCTTAACGGCGAAATAAATACTTTGACAATAATTAAATGGTGTGTTGAAAATAATCTTATTCAGCAGGCATTAACGATTTTTGAATCAAAAATCCCACAATTTATTTTAACAAAAGAAAAACAAAACGGTGAGAATGTTTTTGTAGAAATATCCCAACAGAACAAAAAGTTACTTCATGAAAAATATCTAAAAGAATCACCTATGAATGACGAATATACATGGATTTTTTTCACAGAACTTATTGATGAAAGAATAAATTATGGCACTGAAAATAAAGAAATAGACGAATCAAGTGCCAAATATTTAACCGATAAACTTATTCAATTGATTAAATTGAAATTCAATTCTTCTTTTATCTTAAAAAAAAACAATTGATAAAAACGTAACTCCACAAATGAATGAAGTACTTTGTGAATTGGAGCTAATAAAAAAAAGAACACAGTTTGCTGAAAACAAAAATGATTTTCAAAGAAGAATTAATTCAATACCAAGTCCTGACGGCACCATACTGGATAAATTAAAAAAATTTGCTTTAGAACATGATTTTATAAGTTTTGACAGGCTTGTAAATGGTCTTACAAATAATGCAAGTGAAATAAAAATACTTTTAAATATTACAAATGAATCAAACCTGACAACAATAAAAAATGACAATAAAGAAAAAAATATTCAAAACAAAATCAATAAAATTTGCAGCAACTGGTTGCCAGTCAAAGAAAAAACATGGGTCAATCCAAAAATTCCAAATGAAAATATAAAGCAAATTATTCTTGATTATGCATTTATAAAGCAAATTCGCAATACGCTTAATCATGCAAGTGATGTTGAAGAAAAGAATCTTGAATATTTCAAACGTGAAGGTACTCCGTCAATTGATGAAAGATACCTGACAATTAATATAGGTAATATCAAGAGATTTGTAATCAATGCTTTGGATTATATAGAAAAATTTTTGTATTTTTCTCCCTAGCCTATTTCAAGGAGTTTGAGATTCCGAAAAATAAACCGTGTAAACGCAATAATCGCCAAATTTCTGATAATACTAAAATCGCAGTCAAACAGGGCAACGCTGAGGAGCGACCCGACGCAGGGCTGCGGAATAATACGGTGGAAAAAAGCGGCAGGAATGTCGCTGTTTTTCTATGCAGATTCGTTGGCATTTTCACCGAATATTCCCAGCGGATAAACCTCGGGAGTTTGAGAACAGAGCCCTCAATAGCCGTCAGGCTACAAACCTGTCCTTAAATAAAATTGCGAGAGGCATCACCAAATAATTTGTGTAAAAGTAAAATCATCCAATCAAACAAAGGCTT
>JBJERA010000007.1:0-3615 GCA_051882035.1 Hominimerdicola sp. | reverse complement strand
CCACCACTCCGTCAGTTTTGCTGTTTATGTAATTTGAAATGCTTTGAATATTTGTGTTGAATTTTTCAAGAGCTATATCAATTTTATCGGACATTTCATATAAATCTTTTCCGATTTTTAACAGCGAAATATTGCTCCAATCAACAGTTGTGCCATTTTCATCAGAAATCATTACAAAATTATTATTAAGAAAACCCAGAAAAATTTCCAAGATATCATTTCCGCCTATTGAAATAACAACGGCATCACTTTTAGCAAGACACTCGTCAAATTCACCTGAATTAAGGTGGTCGAGCAGCTGCTGAGAAGTATCGCCAGAAACTGCGTCGTTAATCATAGTTGTTTCGCATTTTCCTTTAAGCTGTGTTGCATATCTGTCACGCAGAATATTGGCGTATGAATCGCAGGAATATTTGTCCGTTTCAAAGCCGTCAAGCCCATATCCCTCAGCAATAGAGTCTCCGAGAAAAAGCACATTCGGAGGAACGTCGCACTTATATTCAACTGTTTGAGTTTCGGCAAAGCATTGAGGAGCAAGAGAAAATGTGCTTATAGTTAAGGCTGTAAAAGCGGTTAAAAATTTTTTTAGCGTAATAAATTCCCCCTTGGATTTGTAATTTTAACTATTGTTATATATATTATAGCACATTGATTTTAATTCTTCAAGCTTTTTATAAAATTGGTACTATTGTAATTGTGATGAAAATGTTAATAAACCGTTATACCTCTTGATAATTTCGTATTTTGTGTTATAATTAATGTGTCAATAAAATTTGATGCAGATAATTATTAATTTTTATGAGGTGACTATTTATGACAGAAATGGAACTCTATAATCTTTGGTGTGATAAAGCTGTTGATGACCCTGATTTGCAGACTGAACTTAAATCTATCGCGGGCGATGAGGCTGCTATTCAGGACAGATTTTACAGAGATTTGGAATTCGGTACCGGCGGTTTGAGAGGCGTTATCGGTGCAGGTGCTTACAGACTTAATGTTTATACAATCAGACGTGCTACACAGGGTCTTGCAGACTATGTAAACGGCGCTTTTGAGAACGGCAGCGTTGCTATTGCTTATGACTCCCGTATCAAGTCCGACAAGTTTGCTAAGGAGGCGGCTGCTGTTCTGGCTGCTAACGGCATTAAGGTATATATTTATTCTGAGCTTATGCCTACTCCAATGCTTTCATGGGCTGTAAGAGAATTAAAGTGCAGCGCAGGTATTGTTATTACTGCTTCGCACAATCCTGCCAAGTATAATGGTTATAAGGTTTACGGCGAGGACGGCTGCCAGATCACTCTTGACGTTGCAAATATTGTTATCGGCAAGATTAACGCTGTTGAAATGTTCGGCGGAGCTAAGGTAATGAGCTTTGAGGACGGTCTTTCTTCCGGTAAGATTGAGTACATTTCTCAGGAGGTTATTGACAAGTATCTTGATAAGGTTGCAGAGCAGGGCGTACATACTGACCTTGTTGCTGACAGCGGTTTGAAGGTAGTTTATACTCCGCTCAACGGTACAGGAAATAAGCCGGTTAGAGCAATTCTCGATAAAATCGGCATTAAGGAAGTTACAATCGTTCCTGAGCAGGAAAATCCTGACGGAAACTTCCCAACCTGTCCTTTTCCTAACCCTGAGATTAAAGAGGCTCTTGCTAAGGGACTTGAACTTTGCAAGACTGTAAAGCCTGACCTTCTTCTTGCTACTGACCCTGACTGCGACAGAGTTGGTATTGCTGTTCCTGACCCGGAGGGCAACTATGTTCTTTTCACAGGTAATGAAGTAGGTGCAATGCTTTTGAAATATATCTGTCAGGAGAGAACTGCTAACGGAACAATGCCTGAAAATCCGGTTGCTGTAAAGACTATCGTTACAACTGATATTTGTAAGAAAATTGCTGCTGAGTATAATGTTGAGCTGAGAGAAGTTCTTACAGGATTTAAGTTTATCGGCGAGCAGATTGGTTTCCTTGAAAAGGACGGCGAGGAAAAGAGATATATCTTCGGCTTTGAGGAAAGCTACGGTTACCTTGCAGGTTCTTATGTAAGAGATAAGGACGCTGTTGTAGGTTCAATGCTTATCTGTGAAATGGCTGCATTTTACAGAACTAAGGGTATTTCACTGCTGCAAGCAAGAGAAGATATGTATAAGCAGTATGGTAATTATCTCCACACTCAGAAGTCATTCCAGTGCGAGGGTGCAAGCGGTATGGAGAGAATGAAGGAGATTATGTCAGGTCTTCGTACAAATCCACCTAAGGCTATCGGCGGTTTGAAAGTTGTGGATATTGCAGATTATCTTTCATCTGAGGAAACAAACCTTGAAACAGGTGCAAAGACTGTACTCACACTTCCTAAGTCTGACGTTATTGCATTCAAGCTTGAAAAGGGTGCAACAGCTATTATCAGACCTTCCGGCACTGAGCCAAAGATTAAGGTTTACTACACAACTATCGGCGATACAAGAGCTGACGCTGAAAAGCTTGAAGTAATCATTTCTGACGATTTCAAGAGCATTCTTGGTTTCTAATAGTCACTTATATAATTATCGGAGCAATGTTTTTTCGTTGCTCCGTTTTTTATGCTGTTTTGCACAAAAAAGTCATAATTTAGTGTTGATTGTTGGGAATATTTATGCTATACTTATTATGTTGAAATTTGTGGATTTGCCGATATTTTACGGCATTTATATAAGCAGGTGATAGGTAAATGTTTGCAAAAATTAATACGCTGGGACTTTTAGGTCTTAATGCTTTTCCTGTGTATGTTGAAATAGAGGCTTCAAAAGGGTTGGAAAGCTTTGATATTGTCGGACTTGCCGACGCAGCAGTACGGGAAAGCAGAGAGAGAATACGTTCTGCTCTGAGGTGCAGCGGAATTAATTTTCCCTCACGGAAAGTAATGCTTAATCTTGCGCCTGCTGATGTGAAAAAATCAGGTTCTGTGCATGACCTTGCTATTGCGGTTGCGCTGCTGTGTGTGCTTGGCTTTGCAGAGGACAGAAAGCTTGAAAAATCTGCTTTTATCGGAGAAGTTTCTCTCAGTGGCGAAATAAGGGGCATTCATGGGGTTCTCCCAATGACAATTTTAGCACAGAAAATGGGTTATACTGAAATATATGTACCAACAGAAAATGTAAGAGAGGCGTCTGTGGTTGAGGGGATAAAGGCTTACGGTGTGAATTCAATCGGGGAGCTTGTTTTCCATTTTTCTGAAAAGGCGAAAATTAATCATGCCGAAGTTTATAAACCACAGGGCGAGGGGCTTTACGGAAATCTTGATTTTGCCGATGTAAAAGGGCAGACAGCCGCTAAAAAAGCTTTGGAAGTTGCCGCAGCAGGAGGACACAATGCATTGATGATTGGTTCGCCTGGTTCGGGAAAATCTATGCTTGCCAAACGTATGCCGTCAATTCTTCCTGCAATGACTTTTGAGGAATCTATTGAAACCACAAATGTTCATTCGGTTGCAGGCTTGCTTGATAAGGACAAACCTCTTGTGACAACCCGACCTTTTCGCTCTCCGCACCATACCGTTTCGGCGGCAGGGCTGGCAGGCGGAGGTTCTGTACCAAAACCGGGAGAAATCTCCTTAGCGCATAACGGATTGTTGT
>JBJERA010000006.1:0-16685 GCA_051882035.1 Hominimerdicola sp. | reverse complement strand
AATTCTCCGCCAGCCGTTGGAGGACAGGCAGGTTACTATTTCGAGAGTGTCGGGAAGTGTGACTTATCCCTGTTCGTTCATGCTTATAGGGGCAATGAATCCTTGTCCTTGCGGATATTACGGACACCCTACCAGAAAATGCATCTGTAATCAGAGGCAAGTACAGAACTATCTTTCTAAAATTTCCGGACCTCTTTTGGATAGATTCGATTTGCATCTGGAAGTTTCTCCCGTTGAATTTGCTGATTTATCTTCAACTGTAAAAGAAGAGTCCTCCGCTTCAATCAGAGAAAGGGTTCAGAAAGCAAGGGATATTCAGAACAAGCGTTATCAGGGAACTAATATTAACTGCAACGCAAGGATAACGTCAGATATTCTTCATGAGGTATGTCCGCTGACAACTGAGGCGACTAAGCTTTTGGAAAGCGTTTTTGACAAGCTGGGACTTTCTGCGAGAGCCTATGACAAAATAATGAAGGTTGCAAGGACTCTTGCAGATATGGATGGGGCTGAAATTATTGACAGAAAGCACGTTTCTCTTGCGGTTCAGTACAGAAGTATGGACAGAAAATATTGGAACGGATGATGTTGCAAATGCAACTCGTTAAATAAAATTTACAATTTGGTAACCGAATGGTAATAGTAGAAGTTTTAAAGTCGAATTGTGCGTTTTTTGTTTAAAACGCTGTATTTACTTTAATTTAATAGATTTTGGGTGTAAAAGTCTTGACAAAGTGTTTACAGTATTATATAATAGTATACTGTATCATAATGGATTTTTACACCTTTTCTGTTGCTTAAATGCAGGAAAAGGACGTGGATTTTCAGGCGTTCGGGGGATTTTTTTACAGTAATTTTCCGACGCTTAACCCGCAAAGGTATGCAAATAAATTAAGGAGTGATTGAGCCTATGGTGAATGTCAAGGACGTAAAACTTGGTAAAAACACTAGAAAAAGCTTTGCTAAAATCAATGAAGTTTTGGAAATGCCGAACCTTATTGAGGTGCAGAAGAACTCATACAAGTGGTTTATCGAGGAAGGTCTTAAAGAGGTATTCAGAGATATGTCCACTATTACCGATTATAACGGTAAGCTGGAACTGAATTTTGTTGGATACCGCTTTGACGAGGAGTCCAAGTATACTATTCCGGAGTGTAAGTCGAGAGATGCAACATACGCAGTTCCTCTGCGTGTTACAGCACGTCTGAATAACACAGAAACCGGTGAAATCAAAGAGTCTGAGGTGTTTATGGGAGATTTCCCTAAAATGACCGACAGCGGTACTTTTGTTATCAACGGCGCTGAACGTGTTATCGTATCTCAGCTTGTTCGTTCACCAGGTGTTTATTATTCCTTTGATAAGGATAAAACAGGTAAGGATTTATTCAAGACAACTGTTATCCCTAACAGAGGTGCATGGCTTGAATATGAAATGGATTCTAACGACGTAATTTACGTTCGTATCGATAAGAACAGAAAAATTCCGCTCACAACATTTTTAAGAGCTATCGGTTTCGGTACTAATGAGGAGTTGGAGGAAACTTTCGGCGTTGACGAAAGACTTACTCAGACTATCATGCAGAAAGACCAGACCGCTAATCGTGAGGAAGCTTTGCTTGAAGTTTATAAGAAACTTCGTCCAGGTGAGCCTCCGACAGTTGATTCTGCTGTTACTCATCTTAATAATTTGTTCTTTGACGCAAAGAGATACGACCTTTCAAGATTCGGTCGTTATAAGTACAATAAAAAACTTGGCGTAGGTTCAAGACTTGCAGGTCACAGAGTTTCACAGCCTATCGTTAATCCTCTTACCGGTGAGGTTATGGCTGAGGTGGGCGAGCTTATCAGTTTTGACAGAGCTATGGAAATTGAGGGTGCAGGCGTTTACGAAGCATACGTTACTGTTGAGGTCAAGGAGCTTGTTACTTCTGTTACAGGTGAAACAATCACAAAAATGGAAGACCATGAAGTTAAGATTATCGGTAACGGCATGGTTGACATCAGCAATTATGTTGATTTCGACGTTGAGCAGTTCGGTATTAACGAGAAGGTTTCTTTTAACGTTCTTAAAGAAATTCTTGAAGAGTCTGACGGCGAGGAAGAACTTATTGAGAATATCAAGGCAAGAGTTGACGATCTTGTTCCTAAGCATATTACTATTGACGATATTGTTGCTACGGTTTCATATTTTCTTAACCTATGCGATGGTGTTGGTTTTGTTGACGATATCGACCACTTGGGCAACAGAAGAATCCGTTCAGTAGGTGAATTGTTGCAGAATCAGTTCAGAATCGGATTTACAAGAATGGAAAGAGTTATCCGTGAAAGAATGAACATTCAGGCACAGGACAGCGAGGTTATTACTCCTGCTGCACTTATTAATATCAGACCTATTACAGCTGCTATCAGAGAGTTCTTTGGTTCTTCTCCATTGTCACAGTTCATGGACCAGAACAACCCTCTTGCAGAGCTTACTCATAAGAGAAGACTTTCAGCACTCGGACCTGGCGGTCTTTCAAGAGACAGAGCTGGATTTGAGGTTCGTGATGTACACTATACTCACTATGGCAGAATGTGTCCTATCGAGACACCGGAAGGTCCGAACATCGGACTTATCTCTTATCTTGCATCTTTCGCAAGAATTAACGAGTATGGATTTATTGAAGCTCCATACAGACGTGTTGACAAGGAAACAGGTGTAGTTACCGATGAAGTAGTTTATATGACTGCTGATATGGAAGATAACTACATGGTTGCTCAGGCTAACGAACCTTTGACTGATGACCATAAGTTTGCAAGAGCTAAGGTAAACGGCAGATACAGAGACCAGATTCTTGAAATTGAGCGTGAAAAGATTGATTTCATGGACGTTTCTCCAAAGATGGTAGTTTCTGTGGCTACTGCTTGTATTCCGTTCCTTGAAAACGACGACGCAAACCGTGCCCTCATGGGTTCAAATATGCAGAGACAGGCTGTGCCTCTCCTTAAAACAGAGTCACCTATCGTTGGTACAGGTATGGAGTATAAGGCTTGTGTTGACTCAGGTGTTGCTATCGTTGCTGAGGCTGACGGTGTTGTTGAAAGCGTTGACGCTGACAAGATTGTTGTTCGTGAGGACAGCGGTAAGCTTCACACTTATGACCTTATAAAGTTCAAGCGTTCAAATGCAGGTACTTGTACAAACCAGCGTCCGATCGTTGAAAAGGGTGAAAGAGTTACTGCTAAGCAGGTTATCGGTGACGGCCCTGCTACTTCAAATGGTGAACTTTCACTTGGTAAGAATGCTCTTATCGGATTTACAACATGGGAAGGTTATAACTACGAGGACGCCGTTCTTCTGAACGAAAACCTTGTTAAGCAGGATAAATATACTTCAATTCATATTGAAGATTTGGAAACAGAAGCAAGAGATACCAAGCTTGGACCTGAGGAAATCACAAGAGATATTCCTAACGTTGGTGAGGACGCTCTTAAAGATTTGGACGAAAATGGTATCATCAGAATAGGTGCTGAGGTTCATTCAGGAGATATTCTTGTTGGTAAGGTTACTCCAAAGGGTGAAACTGAGCTTACTGCTGAGGAAAGACTTCTCCGTGCTATTTTCGGCGAAAAGGCAAGAGAAGTAAGAGATAATTCCTTGAAAGTTCCTCACGGCGAGGCCGGTACTATTATAGACGTAAAGGTATTTACAAGAGAGAACTGCGACGAGCTTTCTCCGGGAGTAAATATGCTTGTAAGATGCTATATCGCACAGAAGAGAAAGATTTCTGTGGGCGACAAGATGGCTGGTCGTCACGGAAACAAGGGTGTAGTTTCAAGAATTCTCCCTCAGGAAGATATGCCGTTCCTTGAAGACGGTACTCCGCTTGATATATGCCTTAACCCTCTGGGCGTACCTTCCCGTATGAACATCGGTCAGGTTCTTGAAGTTCATCTTGGCATGGCTGCAAAGGCACTTGGCTGGAAGATTATGACTCCTGTATTTGACGGCGCACACGAGGCAGATATTCGTGAGTGCTTTAAGATGGCTCAGCAGAATTATCTTGAACACAAAGATGATGAATTCACCGTTCACAAGATGGAGGATCTTATCAATCCTAATGCAATCAGCATGAGCGAGGACGGTAAGTTTACTGTTTACGACGGCAGAACAGGTGAAAAGTTTGATAATAAGATCACTGTTGGTTATATGTATTATCTGAAACTTCACCACCTGGTTGATGATAAGATTCACGCACGTTCCGTTGGTCCTTATTCTCTTGTTACTCAGCAGCCTTTGGGCGGTAAAGCTCAGTTCGGCGGTCAGAGATTCGGAGAAATGGAAGTTTGGGCTTTGGAGGCTTACGGTGCGGCTTATACACTTCAAGAAATTCTTACTGTTAAGTCTGACGACCTGAACGGACGTGTTAAGACATACGAGGCTATTGTTAAGGGACAGAACGTTCCTAAGCCGGGTATTCCTGAGGCATTCAAGGTTCTTATTAAGGAACTTCAATCCCTTTGCCTTGATATTAAGGTTCTTAATATTAATAATGAGGAAATTGACCTTAAACAGAAGTTTGACGATGACGATGATCTTGTTCCGCAGCCGGCAATTAATGACGATATTGATTTCAGCGCAGATGACGGTGATTTTGACGACGGATTTATGGCAGAGGACGAGGACGGCATTTCCGAGCTTAACGATTCCGATGACGATATAGATTTCGACGATTACAGCGACGATTCGGATTTGTTCCTTGACGACGAAGAAAACTAATCTTTTTGCAGCAGGGCGGCACTTAGCCGTCCGAAAGCTGTTTATAACAACTTGTAACCAATTAATAACAGGAAGAGGGTACTGCTGTTGGATTTTAATACATTTGAATCAATAAAAATCGGTCTTGCGTCTCCTGACAAGATCCGAGAGTGGTCTTACGGCGTTGTAGAAAGACCTGAAACAATTAACTACCGTACACAGAAGCCTGAAAAGGACGGCTTGTTCTGCGAAAGAATCTTCGGACCTCAGAAGGACTGGGAGTGTCACTGCGGTAAGTATAAGAAGATCCGTTTTAAGGGCAAGGTCTGCGAACGCTGCGGCGTTGAGGTAACAAGAGCAAAGGTTCGTAGAGAAAGAATGGGACATATTGAGCTTGCTGCTCCTGTTTCCCATATTTGGTATTTCAAGGGTACTCCGTCAAGAATTGGACAGATGCTTGAAATTTCTCAGAAAAGACTTGAAGAAGTTCTTTACTTCACAAAATATATTGTAATCGACCCGGGTAAAACCGAGCTTATCAAGGGTCAGCTCCTTACTGAAAAGGACTATAATGAAATGCTCGAAAAGTACGACGAGGGCGAGTTCAGAGCCGGTATGGGTGCTGAGGCTATCAAGGAATTACTTGAAGAGATCGACCTTGATAAGCTGTCTGCTGAATTGAAGGCAGAGCTTAAAGATTTATCTGCCGGTCAGAAAAAGCTCAAACTTTTGAAAAGACTTGAAATTGTTGAGGCTTTCAGAACTTCGGGAAACCGTCCTGAGTGGATGATTCTTGACGTTGTTCCTGTAATTCCGCCTGATTTGCGTCCAATGGTCATGCTGGACGGCGGCAGATACGCAACTTCCGACCTTAACGACCTTTATAGACGTGTTATCAACAGAAATAATCGTTTGAAGAGAATGTTAGAGCTTGAAGCTCCTGACATTATTGTAAGAAATGAAAAGAGAATGTTGCAGGAGGCTGTTGACGCCCTTATTGACAACGGCAGACACGGCAGACCTGTTACAGGTCCTAATAACAGAGCATTTAAGTCACTTTCCGATATGCTTAAAGGTAAGCAGGGACGTTTCCGTCAGAACTTGCTTGGTAAGCGTGTTGACTATTCGGGACGTTCGGTTATCGTTGTTGGTCCTGAGCTCAAAATGTATCAGTGCGGTCTGCCTAAGGAAATGGCTCTTGAATTGTTCAAGCCTTTCGTTATGAAGAGATTGGTTGACACTAATCCTTCAATTAATATTAAATCTGCAAGAAAAATGGTTGAGAGAGCTAAGCCTGAGGTTTGGGACGCTCTTGAAAATGTAATTAAGGGACATCCTGTTATGCTTAACCGTGCGCCTACCCTTCACCGTCTTGGTATTCAGGCGTTCGAGCCAATTCTTGTAGAGGGACGTGCTATCAAGCTTCATCCATTGGTATGTACTGCGTTTAACGCTGACTTTGACGGTGACCAGATGGCTGTTCACCTTCCGATTTCCGCTGAGGCTCAGGCTGAGGCCAGATTCCTTATGCTTGCGGCTAACAACCTTTTGAAACCTTCCGATGGACGTCCGGTAGCTGTTCCTTCGCAGGATATGCTGCTCGGTTCATACTATCTGACTTTGCAGAAGGACGGCGAGCCGGGAGAGGGAAAGGTTTTCAGAGATGTAAACGAAGCTCTTATGGCTTATGACCAGCACATTGTTTCTCTCCATGCGGCTATTAAGGTAAGAATTACTAAGCAGCTGGGCGACAAGCAGGTGTCTAAGGTTATTGACGCTACTGTCGGCAGACTCATTTTTAATGAGATTATTCCTCAGAATTTGGGATATGTTGACCGTACAAATTCGGATAAGCAGTTTGATTTGGAAATTTCTTTCCTTGTAAAGAAGAAACAGCTTTCCGATATTATTGACAGATGCATTCAGCATCACGGTACTACAACAACTTCCGAAGTTCTTGATAAAATCAAGGCTTTGGGTTATAAATATTCTACCAAGTCAGGTATTACAGTTGCAGTTTGCGACGCTGATATCCCTGAGGCTAAGAAGGATATTCTTGCTAAGGCTGACGGTCTTGTTGACAAGATCGACGCTCAGTATAAGAGAGGTTATATTTCCAGGGAAGAAAAGTCCAAGAGATTTATCGAAATCTGGAACAACGCTACGGATGAAGTTACAGAGGCTCTTAAAGCCGGTCTTGACCCATACAACCCAATCAACATGATGGCTGACTCTGGTGCCCGTGGTTCTATCAACCAGATCAGACAGCTTGCAGGTATGCGTGGACTTATTGCAAATACATCAGGTTCTACAATCGAGATGCCTATTCGTGCTAATTACCGTGAAGGTCTTAACATCTTGGAGTACTTTATTTCATCTCGTGGTGCTCGTAAAGGTCTTGCCGATACAGCGCTCCGTACTGCTGACTCAGGTTACCTTACAAGACGTCTTGTTGACGTTTCTCAGGACGTTATTATTCGTCACGAGGACTGCGGTACTCATGAGGGTATTGAAATATTCGATATCAAGAATGGAAATGAAATGATTGAACCGCTGTCTGAAAGACTTGTGGGAAGATTCCTTGTTGAGGATCTCAAAGACGCTAAGACAGGTGAACTTATTTGTTCTAAGAATAAACTCATTTCTGAAAATGACGCTGCTAAGATCGTTGCCGCGCTTGAAGCCGCAGGCAGAGATTCCATTCAGATTCGTTCAGTTCTTCACTGTAAAGCTAAGCATGGCGTATGTGCTAAGTGCTACGGTGCTAACCTTGCTAATGGCAATGTTGTTCAGGTAGGTGAGGCAGTTGGTGTAATTTCTGCTCAGTCAATCGGTGAACCTGGTACACAGCTTACAATGAGAACGTTCCATACAGGAGGTATCGCTTCCGCAGAAGATATTACACAGGGTCTTCCAAGAGTTGAGGAGTTGTTTGAAAGCAGACGTCCTAAGGGTGCTGCAATTATCACAAGACTTGACGGTGTTGTCAGAATTGAGGAAGTTAAGAGAACCAAGCAGATCACTGTTACAAGTGAGGATACGGAAAATCCGGATCAGGAAAGCTATGTAATCCCTTATGGTTACAGAATCCGTGTTCGTGAGGGCGACAGAGTTACTGCCGGTCAGCCGCTTACAGAAGGTTCAATCAATCCTGCTGATATTCTTGCAGTTAACGGTGCTGAGGCTGTACAGAACTATATCATCACCGAGGTTCAGAAGGTTTACCGTTTGCAAGGTGTTGATATCAACGACAAGCATATTGAGGTTATCGTTCGTCAGATGATGAGAAAGGTTAAGATTGAGGACTCCGGTTCAAGCTATCTGCTTCCGGGAACTCTTATTGACAGAGGCGAAGTTGACAGAATTAACAAGGAAATTCAAGAGCAGATTGATAATGGTGATGCTGACGCTAAGCTTATTACAGTTGTTCCTGTTCTTCAAGGTATTACAAAGGCTTCGTCCAATTCTGATTCATTCCTCTCCGCTGCTTCCTTCCAGGAAACAACAAAGGCACTTACAGACGCCGCTATCAGAGGAAAGAGCGACAAGCTTGTTGGTCTTAAAGAAAATGTTCTTATCGGTAAGCTTATTCCTGCGGGAACAGGTATGGACGTTTATAACAACGTTCAGGTTGTTAAGAACGAGCCGGCGCCAACTCATAATCCTGATTCCTATATTTAATATTAGTCATTTTTAATAAAATTTCAGTCTGCAATTTTTTGCAGGCTGATTTTTTTGACAAATCCAAAAAATTGTGATATACTATTTTAAGCAATGCACAACGCTATTTTAGGAGGACGTATATGGGCATTTTAAAATCTGAAAAAAAGAGTGAATCTTCTGCTGAAAAAAATAATACGGTTGAAAATATTAAAGAGCTTGATCAAAATCAGAAGCTTGTTCTTGATACGGTTAATTCCGTAATAGAGGGCGGTGCTTACCGAGATGACGAATTAGTTTACAGCAAATTCAATTTGTCAATAGTTGCAAGAGTACATGAAATTGTAAGAATAAGAGACCTTTATTCAGTACAGCTTGCATTTTATGTAAGAAATCCATATTTTGATGAGCCTATAGTTGAGGTTGTTTCGGGAATCGGAAAAACTGGCGATGAGGCTTGTAAAAACGGTGCGATCGATTTTGCTGAAAGTGTTTTGAAACCGGTTTTCAAAGCTCTTGCAGGTAACAGAAATGCTGTTATCAACAGCGAAATTATGGGTATAACAAGAACTTTCCGCAAATGTGCTGAAAATGAAACTTTGACAGCAGGCTGTGAGAATACCAATATGGTTGACTTGTGGCAGCTTGTCAGAGAGGAAATGCCGTTATATCTTGGAACAAAAAAAGTTTATTGGGTCAAGCTTTTTACTGCTTGTTCAAACGGAAAGCCTACCTGTGAGGTTAGAATTAATAATATTGTTTATCCTCAGCTTACTCAGAAGCTTTTCAAGTATGTGAAAACATGGTCTGATATGATAAATTATCATAGTGAAAAGCAATTTGTTGTGCTTATTCAGGACGAGAAAACTTTTAAAGAGTGTTCCTTTACAAAGGAGCAGGTAATGCAGTATGCCATAAAAACTATTGCACTTCTCCAACAGGTTGACAGCGAGGAAACCCGCAAGAGCGCTGTTAATACAGTAAAAATGATGTGCAAGGACGATATTCTTGCTTTGGAGCTTTGTACATTTTTGCCTGAAATTTATACACAGATTGTTTTTAACCTTAAAGAGTCGGACGGACTTGTGGCGGTTATGGGCGAAAACAAATATCCGCTGAGAAAGTCGCAGCTGAGAGTTTACGGGTATATTGAGGACGCTGTTCACAGATATCTCCATTTTGAAAAGCCTTCAAAGGAACAGAATGTTAAGGTTATGTGCCTTAGCGGTAAAATGTCGGCTTTAAACAAGCTGGTTAAGGACGGAGGAATAATTGAGGATACCGTTTTCCCTGCGTTTACTTATTTTGTCAATGATAATTATGTTGTGAGATAAGAGAATTTTCTGTGTTGTTTTTATGATACAAATTATGGATATGCATGAAAATTTGAAATAGAATATCACAAATTCAATAAAACTTAATTTAGCACAAAACCGGCAGAAATGTTTTCTCTGTCGGTTTTGATTTTACTTTTATAATTTATCTTTGCTTTTCTTATTCTTATCAAACTATAAATTTGTAACATGATCATTTTGATTCCAATGAAATATAGTACATAATTTTAATGTGCATTTTGCCATGATAATTATTTACAAATCCTATTGACTTACAATGATATATGGAGTATAATTATTAAAGCAAAAATTCTTGGGCTTTTCGCCCTGCACGAAAGGAAAATATTAATGGCAAGACAGCTTACCCGTCAGCAGGAAATTGAACGCAGTATCGCAAAAAATTTCCGCAGAGGTATTTGGAACAAATTTGTATTAGGAATCAAAAATTACAATATGATTCAGGACGGAGATAAAATATGCGTCTGTATTTCCGGTGGAAAGGACTCCATGCTTATGGCAAAGTGCTTTCAGCATTTGCAGAAATACTCCGATATGAAATTCGGCCTTGAATTTCTTGTTATGGATCCCGGTTATAATGAGGAAAACCGCAAGAAAATTATTGAAAACTGCGAAATGATGGGTATTCCCATAAAAATTTTTGAAACCAGAATATTTAACATTGTATATAATATTGACAATAATCCTTGCTATCTTTGCGCACGAATGAGAAGAGGCCATCTTTATAAAAACGCACAGCTGCTTGGCTGTAACAAAATAGCTCTTGGACACCATTTTGATGATGTTATTGAAACTATTCTCATGGGAATGGTTTACGGCGGTCAGATTCAAACTATGATGCCTAAGCTTCATTCTAAAAATTACAAGGGTATGGAGCTTATCCGTCCGATGTATATGGTCAAAGAGGCAGAAATAATCGACTGGGTCAATTTCAACAAGCTTGAATTTATTCAATGTGCCTGCCGTTTTACAGAGGAATATTCCAAGCTTGAAAACAAAGGTGAGGTTTCTAAAAGGCAGGAAATGAAGGCTCTTATCAAAACCTTTCGGGAAACCAACGAAAACATTGAATATAATATTTTCAAAAGTGTTTATAATGTCAATCTCCGAACGGTTATTCAATATGAATACAAAGGTAAAAAGTATAATTTTCTGGATACTTATGACGACTATGTATGGGAAGAACCAACCGAAAAAGATGATGATTTTGACGAATAATATTGCAAGCGGGCTGTTGCAAGTTAACAATAACTTCATAAAATTAAATGGGCGGTCAAAGACCGCCCCTACGTTATATGCGTATTTACGTTTTTTCAGATGTAGGGGCGACCTGTGGTCGCCCGAATTTGTTAGGGATTTATGACTTTGCAACAGTCCATTTTATTCTTTCAGCTTATCGAAAAATTCAGTAAGATATTCAAAATATTCCACAGCCTCCTCATGTTCTTTGGAATTACTGTGCAGCTGAATTATTATGTCACGCTGACATTTCGGCTCAGATATAGGAATAAGAGCCATAGAACTTTCGTCAGGCTTTTCCCAAGTGTAATGTGGCCAGAATCCTACTCCAATGCTTGCTCCGATAAGGTTGATTACGGCTGACGCACTGTCGCTTTCAAATATCACATTCGGCTTGAAACCTGCATGAATACAAAATCTGTCACATATAGAACGCAATCCCTTTGAACCTGCAAGGGATATAAAGCTTTTTCCTGCCATTTCGCTCAGTGGAATACTAGCACAGCATGCATACTTGGAATCTTTTGGTACAGCAAGAAATATCTGCTCCGAAAAAATATAAAATCTGTCCTTTGAATTGTGAGGCTGTTGAAAAGATTCTTGTGTAAATATCGTAATATCCGAATCCTCAGCCTCATTGTGCTGAACAATCTGAAATCTGATGTCACGATGATTTTTCTGAAAGTCAATAATTGTATCAGTAATAAGATTTGATGCTGCCAACACGTTGATTTTCAGTAGTTTTTTTCTTTCACCTGCCAACTCCTGAATTTCCTCTGGGATTTCATTCAAAGCTTTTAGAACAGGTTCAATTTTTTTTTGTAGATATTTCCCATATTCAGTAAGTACAATATTTCTTCCGCTTGTTCCAAACAGCTTAACATCAAGCTCTTTTTCAAGTCGGTGAATTGTCTGAGTTAATGACGGCTGTGCAATATGAAGCTGTTCCGCTGTTTTGGTAACGTGCTGCGTCTGAGCCAAGGCATAAAAATATTTTAATTGTAAAATTTCCATGAATCCAAATTCCTTCCGCAATTTTTTTGTTATTAATGAAATAATTCTTATTGTTTATTTTGCATAATAATTTTAAACTCAGAAAGTATAATCTATCAATTATTCAATATTAATAGATTTAAAACTATTATTATTTTCATATGCTAATTATTGATCTTAGTTCAAATTTATAAATAATAGTTTTAAATCTATTATTCATAATATAATTATATATTAGACATTTTGAATTGTCAAGAGTATAATGTAATTGTAAAGGAACGAGATAGAAAAATCTCGGATACATGGTAAAGTGAAATTGAAAAAAGTAGTAAGGAGCGTTTTTTATGAGTTCGATTCTGGAAACAATTATGTTGGTGTGCTTTGGCTGTTCATGGCCTCTTAATGTGGTTAAGGCGATTAAGGCTCGCTCAGCCAAAAATATGAGTCTGCCTTTCATTCTTCTGATAATTTCGGGATATATTGCAGGAATTACTGCAAAATTGCTTTCACATCAGATAAGCTATGTACTTATTGCATACTTTATCAATCTTGCGATTGTAACGGTAAATCTTGCCGTATATTTCAGAAATAGACGCTTGGATATGGAACATGAAATTATTCTTACAAATGCTGTAAGTGTATAATCAAAATCATGCCCCCACCGGATGAACATTTTTCTTTTGCGATTAAATTTGCAAGCTGAAAATGTTCGTCCTTTTTTAGTTTCCTTACAGTTTTCAAGCTTTTACTATTATATATAAGCAACACCGCACAACTGCCGCCAACGACTTTGTGTGGTATTGCCTAAAAATCTTTATAAAATAATGACTAAAAACTTCATATTTTTTTTGTATACTTTTACTGTTATTTTATTAATGAAAATAAGTAAAGAGGTTTGTAATATGGAAACTGGTCTGCTAATCGGTCGTCAGATCGTTATAATGTTTATTATTCTCGCTATTGGAGCGTTCTGCTATCTTAAAGGAATTATCACCAAGGAAGGCACTAAACAGCTTTCAACTATTGCATTAACAATAGTTAATCCTATTCTGATTTTTATGTCCTATCAGAAAGATTACAATTCCGAGCTTGTCAAGGGATTAATGTGGTCGTTTCTGCTGTCGGCAATATCCTTTGCAGCAGCAATAACGCTGTCTTATATCTGCATCAGAAAAACCAGCAAGGAAAAGGATATTGAGCGATTTTCGATTATTTATTCCAACTGTGCGTTTATTTGTATGCCCCTTATAAACGGCATTTATGGCTCTGAAGGAGTTTTGTATTTAACAGCATATCTGACATTCTTCAATCTTCTTGTGTGGACTCACGGACTTATGACAATGAAGGGCGAAAAGGATTTTTCCTCGGTAATGAAAGCGTTAAAATCACCGTCGGTTATTGCGGTTTTTATCGGACTTATCTGTTATCTGACTAAGATAAGACTGCCGTTTGTTCCTGCTGCGGCTTTGCAGTACATTGCCGACATGAATACACCTCTTGCAATGCTTATTGCAGGAGCAACTGCGGCTCAGACAAATATTCTCAAAGCTTTCAAAAATCTGCGTATTTACGCATTGAGCTTTTTCAGATTAATCCTTATTCCGGCTGTGGCATTCGGGCTTATGTACTTAACCGGCGCACCTGAAAAGGTTATCACAACCGTTACTATTGCAACAGCTTGCCCTACTGCGACAATGGCAACCATGTTCGCAATCAAGCTCGACAAAAATCCACAGCGCTGTTCAGAAATTTTTACCGTAACAACGCTGCTTAGTGCATTTACTCTTCCGCTTATTACCATGCTTTGCTCGTATGTATGCGGATAACAAAAAGACCTGTGACGAATTTCGCCACAGGCTTGTGATATAAACCTTATCATATCCCCTTTTCGCATTGAGGAAAAGGGGATATTGTTATTCACACTTTTTGACAGAACGCTTTTCCCCCAGAAAATTTTTTACCTGCCAATAAATTGAAATAATTTATCGGTATAAATAAATTATACCATGTCGAAATATGTCTGTCAATAAAATATACATAAAATGCAATAAGATTGTACATTGGTACAAAAACTGTATTTTTATACCGACACTTTATACAATTAGTTTTAATTGTTTAATTTTTAAGGCAACACCGCACAAAGCCTAGACAGTAGTTGTGTGATATTGTCTTAATACTCGTCATAACATGAAGTAATATCAAGATATTCTTCAAGACATAGACCGCTGTCGTAAACATCTTTTGCTATATCTTTGCCCAAATATCTTATGTGCCAAGGCTCATAAGCATAGCCTGTAATATCTTCTTTCCCTTCAGGGTAACGGATAATAAATCCATATTCCCAGCAATGCTCAGCAAGCCACATTGCCTCAGGAGTATATTCAAAGCTGAAATCAGTAGTATTTACGTCAAATGCCAAACCCGTCTGATGCTCAGAATGTCCGGGACGAGCCGAAACATAGTCCGCTTCTTCAACGCCTCTTTCATACACATAGGTATTGTATAGCTGTTCCTGATTTGAATATGAACGATAGCCTGAATTTACATAAAGTGTGATTCCGTCAGACGCTGCTCCTGCAACCATTTCATTAAAGGCATTCTGAGCAAGCTGACTAATTCCCGGGTCATAGTCGGCAGGCAATGAATAAGTTTTGTTTACAACTAAAATCCCGTCAACAAATGTCATACCATTGTTTGTTTCAATAGTATGCGTTTTTTTCTGCTCCTGCGGCACGGTTGTTTCAGCAGGCTCTTCAAATACAACTGCAGGTTTATCATCGCTGACAGCAGAAGCAGTAGTCTGAGTGGTTTCAGCGGAAGAATTTTCGTTCACACTTTCTTCCTTATCTCCCATACAGCTCTTTACAATTAGCAAAACCACCACAAGAATAATTATCAATGCAATAATTCTGTTGCGAACGACTCTTTTATGATTGGCGATTCTCCGCTTTTCACGACGTTCTGCCATACGCTTGCGTATCTCGTCAACACGCTGACGTTCTTCCATACTTAAACTATTATAATATTCTTCAAAGTCCGAATTATTATTTTTTTTATTATCCATAAAATGTTTGCTCAAAAGCTTATATCAGCTTTTTCAGCCACCTCCCTGATACAACACTAAAAGCTATAACTAAATATAATCATACCATGTAAAAGTTAAAAAATCAAGTCGAAATATGCGTTTTAATTAAGTACATTTGTAGTTCTGAAAGGTGAGAACTTCCAACCTGTCGATTTTTTATAGTGTACAAATAGTGTACAACTTGACTATTTCCCAAACACGCAAAAAAATCCCGACCTTACGCAAATACGGTAAAATCGGGAAAATTTATGGAGCTGCTAACCGGGTTCGAACCGGTGACCTCGTCCTTACCAAGGACGTGCTCTGCCTGCTGAGCCATAGCAGCCTATTACGATAAATAATTATACACCATAAATTGAATTTTGTCAAGGGGTTTTAGAGAATTTTTTAAAAATATGTTTTACTGGTTTTTTCAAAAAATTCTCTATAATTTATAAAGGCGGAAAATAATTGATTGAACGCATAGGATATTTGTTTTTTACATTTTGGATAATGTCAACATGGTTCGTGAAGTTGAAAATAAGTTTTTTCTGAATGATACAGATTGACTATTGTTTGTTTAAATTTCTATGTGTATTAATGGTCATATCAGTAAGAAAAGACTAATATTCAAACCTGCTGTTCTTGATTATTTATGTTCTTTGAAATATAATGTGCTTCAATGCACATCAATCATCTTCACGGTTCTTTGAAAAATCAAAATCCTGCGGGAAATCCTCTGCGATAATGCTTTTGGAGAATTGCTCGGCAGTTTCAATAAGTTCTTTGCCGTGAGCCGTCCATGTAAAAAGGTCAGCGTTTGAGTCAATGGCTCTGAAAGCGGTCTGAATACTGATTGAACGCAGGTCTGCGGAAATTATCTGCGGTTTTGAAATAACTCTCCACACAATATCGGCAGTGCAGATTTTACGCAGTACATAATTTAAATCAAATTTACTTCTGTATCCCGAAATAAGCTGTGCTCTTACTGTTTTCGGGGAATGTATTCTGAAATACAACAGTGAAAACGGGTTAAAGCTTTGAACCGCATATTCGCCCTTGTATTTTTTCAAAACATGAATAAGCCGTTTTTCTATTTCACCGAAAGCATAGCTGTCTTTAATTTCAATCAGCAAAGGAACTCTGCCGTTTACAAGCTTTAAAACCTGTGTAAGCAACGGTATTTTTTCAGCAGTGTCACCTAAATTAAACTGTGAAAGCTGTTCATATGTGAAATCGCATAAGTCCGCCTCAACAGAACACATTCTCAAAAGGTTTTTGTCATGAAAAACCACCAGTTTGCCGTCTTTTGTAAGCCTTACGTCGAGCTCAATGGACAAATTTTTCTTAATAGCCTCCGAAAAAGCCGAGAGCGAATTTTCAGGAATATTCTCGCTGTGCAGTCCTCTGTGGGCAATGTATTTGCCGAATTCCATAAGCTATACCTCGTTTCATTAATTTCATTAAACATAGCTATTATACTATATTAACAGCATTTTTGTCAATTACTGAATTTTTAATTTATTAATATAAAATTTATATACATGGACATTAAATCATCACAATATAGGACTATAATATATATAGGCAATACCGCACAACTACCGCCTAACGGCTTTGTGCACGTCTAACTTGCCAA
>JBJERA010000005.1:0-16969 GCA_051882035.1 Hominimerdicola sp. | reverse complement strand
GATTTTTCTGTAAAAAAAGGAGAAACTGTCGGCATAATTGGCGGTACAGGTTCGGGAAAAACGTCGGTGATAAATCTTATTCCGAGATTTTATGACCCTCAGCAGGGGCAGGTTCTTGTGAGCGGAGTGGACGTAAAGAAATATCCGCTGAAACAGTTGAGAGGACTTATAGGAATTGTTCCGCAAAAGGCTGTTCTGTTCAAGGGAACAATCAGAGATAACATGAAGTGGCGAAACAGAAATGCTACCGATGAGGAAATTATCAAAGCTTTGGAAATTGCTCAGGCTCTGGAATTTGTCAATGAAAAGCCTGAAAAGCTTGACCACATGATTTTGCAGGAGGGTAAAAATCTTTCGGGCGGTCAAAGACAGCGACTTACTATTGCAAGAGCGTTAGTTGGAAATCCTGAAATTCTTATTTTTGATGACTCAGCTTCTGCATTAGACCTTGCCACAGACGCCAAGCTGAGAAAAGCCATTGCTGAAAATACCGACCATATGACGGTGTTTATTGTATCTCAAAGAATATCTTCAATAAAGAATGTTGATAAGATTATAGTTCTTGACGATGGCAAAATTGCAGGAATCGGGGTACACAAGGAACTTTATAAAACCTGCGAGGTTTACAAGGAAATCTGCCTTTCACAGCTTTCTGAGAAGGAGGTGTCAGAGTTATGAGCAAGGTAAAATTAAAAAATCAGACTTCAAAATCTGCTTTAAAGCCTCTGTTAAAATATGCAAAGCCTTATATGCCATTATTTGTGCTGTCGCTGATTTTTGCTGTGATTACCGTTGCCACAACACTTTATGCTCCTATTTTGACGGGAAACGCTATTGACCTTATTGTTGAGAAAGGGCTTGTTAATTTTCAAAAGATTACTCCTATTCTGATTAAGCTTGCGTTGATAATTGCCATAACGGGAATTTCGCAATGGCTAATGTCCCTTTGCACCAATAAAATTACCTATAATGTTGTGAGAGATATAAGAAACGACGCTTTCGAAAAGCTTAATAAGCTTCCACTTTCACATATTGACTCACACCCTCATGGTGATATTATCAGTCGGGTTATTTCTGATATTGAGCAGATTTCAGACGGCTTGCTTATGGGATTTGCACAGCTTTTTACAGGAATATGCACTATTGTGGGAACGCTTGGCTTTATGCTTTCAATAAATGTGAAAATTACTCTTATCGTGGTGGTAATTACACCTGTTTCTCTTTTTGTTGCAAGGTTTATCGCCAAGAATACCTTTAAGCTTTTTCATGAGCAGTCAGTGGCAAGAGGGGATATGACAAGTCTTGTCGATGAAATGGTGGGCAATCAGAAAATTGTTACCGCTTTTTCTTATGAGGACGAGGCTGAGGAGCAGTTTGACGAAGTAAATGAAAGACTTCAAACGGTTGGAGTTAAGGCAACGTTCTTTTCCTCTCTGACTAACCCTTGCACGAGATTTGTAAACGGACTTGTTTATAACGCTGTGGGAATAATCGGAGCAATGACTGTGTTAAAAGGCAGATTTACGGTAGGTCAGCTGTCATGCTTTCTGACTTATGCAAATCAGTACACAAAGCCTTTCAATGAGATTTCGGGAGTAATTACTGAATTGCAGAGTGCTTTTGCATCGGCGGGACGTGTTTTTGAGATTATTGATGAAAAGGAAGAAATTCCTGATAGTGAAAATGCAAAGGTTCTTGAAAATGTTGATGGAACGGTTGACGTTGAGAATGTATTTTTCAGCTATGTACCTGATGTAAAGCTTATTGAAAACTTCAATCTTCATGTAAAGCCGGGCGAGAGAACCGCTATTGTCGGACCTACCGGCTGCGGAAAAACTACGATAATTAATCTTCTGATGAGATTTTATGACGTTACCGACGGACAAATCAAGGTCAGCAAAACTCCTATTAAGGAATGTACAAGAAATTCTCTGCGTTCAAATTACGGAATGGTGTTGCAGGAAACTTGGTTAAAAACGGGTACAATCAGGGAGAATATTGCTTACGGAAAGCCTGACGCTGCTGACGAGGAAATTATTGCAGCGGCAAAAGCGGCTCATTGTCATGGATTTATAAAACGTCTGCCCAATGGCTATGATACCATAATTTCGGACAATTACAGCACCATTTCTCAGGGGCAGAAACAGCTTTTGTGTATTGCTAGGGTAATGCTTTCTCTGCCGTCGATGCTTATTCTTGACGAGGCCACTTCGTCCATTGATACAAGAACTGAAATCCTTGTTCAGCAGGCTTTTGCTGAAATGATGAAAGGCAGAACAAGCTTTATTATTGCTCACCGCCTTTCTACCATCAAGGAGGCTGACAATATTCTTGTAATGAAGTCAGGACATATTATCCAGCAGGGTAATCATGAAGAACTTATGGCTAAAAACGGCTTCTATGCTCAGCTTTATAACTCACAATTTGCAGTAAATTAAAAAAAACCGTATCGCACAAAACTCGTGCGATACGGTTTTTAATTTTGTAATTAATAAATTTCTTCTTCGCCGACTCTTTCAAGACAATCTGTAAGATTAAGCTCATAAAGATTATTGTAAGTAGGCTGCTGAACAGGAAGATTTGAAAGACGATAGTAGTCCTCTGAACCGTACTTGGTAATAAAGTCCATTGTGTGGCAGTTAATTCTCAGCTCCATAAGCAGCTTGTTCATAATACCGCTGTTTGCGCCGAATGTAGTTTCAATAAATGCAAAGAGATTTTTTAATCCTTCCATTGACTGAGCAGTAATATTCTTAGCTCCGTTAAGTAAACTTGTAAAAGCAGATTGAAGAATAACTGTACAGCGTGACTTATTATCACGGCCTTCGTTTGTACACTTGTCAACATAAGCTTCAAGATTATGAATGATCCAATGCTGGATTTTTTTGTTAGAAGCAGAAATGTTTCTCGCTCTGACAGCCTTTTCGAGATTCTTTTCGCAATCCATAATATGCTCACTGAGAATTTGACGGCAGGAAAGATTGCTGTTGATTTTAATAAGAACATCTTCAAGACGTGGATGAATCTGGCGAATCATCTTTTCCATCTGAATACAGCTTCTCATAGAGAATGTAACTGTGTCAATCAAGAGTGAAATAAGCGACATTTGTTCTTCAACGCTCGCAGCTCTTGCGTCAAGAATATTCTGGTCAGTAAAGTGACCGTCAATAATAGAGTCAACGTCATATTTTTCACGATAAATATTGAAACGGTCATAGAATTCAGCAAAAGAAGTACTTATAGCTTGGTCTTGGAGATACTGGCAGATAATAGTATGGTCAACAACAATACCATTCTCCTCATAAAGCTGCATCATCTCAGACAAATCTTCCCAAGCACGTGAAGTAACAATTTTCTTGTTGTCGGGGTCAACCTCATAGAAATTATTCGGATTAAGGTTAAGATAAGCTATGATACATGGATGAACGCCTGCATAATAAGCGTACTCCATCCAAATGCTGAGAACAGGCTCACAGTCTACTCTCTTAAAACGGTCCCATGTAGCCATGTCGAACTCTCTTACCGACTTGTTGAACTCAGGCGGGTTACCTGCTGTAACAAGTACCCATCCGGGAGGAACCTGGTAAAGGCCGAAAATTTTGTATTGGAGGAATTGAAGCATGATAGGCGACAAAGACTCGGATACGCAGTTGATTTCATCGAGGAACAAGATACCCTCTTTAATGCCCGTAGCCTCCATTGTATTATAAATGTTAGCAATAATTTCACTCATTGTATACTCAGAAACCTGTACGTCTGCACCTACATAGTTTCTTGTTACGATAACAGGAAGACCCATTGCAGTTTCTCTTGTCTGGTGAGCCATGGAGTATGTAACAAGGTTAAGACCGGTTTCCTGAGCAATCTGTTCCATAATAGCAGTTTTACCGATACCAGGAGCACCAAGCAGGAACACAGGTCTCTGATGTTCGATGCTGATACGGTAATCGCCGAATTCATCCTTTACGAGGTAGGACTGAATGGCATTTTTTATTTGCTGTTTAGCGTCTTTTATGTTCATTCTTTTAACCCCTTTGCGGTTTAATAACGAAATGTTGCTTTTAGATGCTGAATTGCTTTACACTTCGAACACATTATTTTTAATATTATTATACACTACAAAAAAAATTCTGTCAATAGAATATCAAAGTTTTGTATATATTAACAAATGATTTAAAAAAATATGGGCAATTTGCAATAATTGTTTTCAATAAAAAAGTTTTAAAGTGGAAATTTTCTTGCGATAATTAAAACTCTTATAATAAATGTATAATATATTAACCATAGGAATTATATGAGAATAAAAAAGCATTTAGAAAGTGTCATGCTATTGTGCTTTTTTAATAAATATATTTAAGAATAAAATGTATTTATAGTCATAATATATCATATATGATTTTAATGACTGCTTATAATTAACAAAATATTAACGATTATTGTACAAAATGTTCATTGATATTTTGTACAATAACTTTAAACGACTAGCGGATAACAAATGTGCAAAATGACTAAACTGTTTGTCGTCAGATTATTGAAGTTAACATTTGATTTTATATTGGGAGGTTATTTAACATGGCTAGATTTACATTACCAAGAGATTTGTACCACGGAAAAGGCTCTTTGGAGAATTTGAAAAATCTTGTGGGTAAAAAAGCTATTGTATGCGTTGGCGGCGGTTCAATGAAGCGTTTCGGTTTTTTGGACAGAGCTGTTTCTTATCTTGAAGAAGCCGGTATGGAAGTAAAGGTGTTTGACGGTATTGAGCCTGACCCTTCTGTTGAAACGGTAATGCGTGGAGCTGCTGTAATGCAGGAATTTGAGCCTGACTGGATTGTTGCAATGGGCGGCGGTTCTCCTATTGATGCTGCGAAGGCAATGTGGATCAAATACGAATATCCTGATTGTACTTTTGAGGATATGTGCAAGGTGTTTGGTATTCCTCCGCTGCGTAAGAAGGCTCATTTCTGTGCGATCCCTTCAACTTCCGGAACTGCCACTGAGGTAACAGCTTTCTCGATCATTACAGATTATGCAAAGGGTATCAAGTATCCTATTGCTGACTTTGAAATCACTCCCGACGTTGCTATTGTTGACGCTGATTTGGCTGAAACAATGCCTCAGAAACTGGTCGCTCATACGGGTATGGACGCTATGACTCATGCTATTGAGGCTTATGTTTCTACTGCTAACTGCGATTATACTGACCCGTTGGCAATTCATGCTATTGAGATGATTCAGGCTGATTTGATTGATTCATACAACGGCGATATGGAAAAGCGTGACGCTATGCACAACGCTCAGTGCCTTGCAGGTATGGCTTTTTCAAATGCACTTTTGGGTATCGTTCATTCTATGGCTCATAAGACAGGTGCGGTTTTTGCGGATTTGGGTGCTCACATTATTCATGGCGCTGCGAACGCAATGTATCTGCCTAAGGTAATCAAGTATAACTCTAAGGACGAAACTGCTAAGAAACGTTACGGTGTTATTGCCGATTATATGAAGCTCGGCGGAAAAAATGATGATGAAAAGGTTGATCTGCTGATTAAGTATCTGAGAGGTATGAATGATGCTTTGAATATTCCTCAGTGCATTAAGAATTATGGTGCAGACAGCTATCCCACAGAGAATGGCTTTGTTCCTGAGGAAGTGTTCCTTGAAAGACTGCCTGAGATTGCAAAGAATGCTATCGGCGATGCTTGCACAGGCTCAAATCCTCGTCAGCCGTCACAGGAAGAAATGGAAAAGCTTCTTAAATGCTGTTATTATGATACAGAGGTTGACTTCTGATAAACTGACATTGAATTACTCTTGAATTTTTATGTTTTTTACCTCCTTAGTTTACATAAAAATATTTTGTTGCATAAAAGGCATTTCGTATTTTGCGGAACGCCTTTTGTGTTTCTGTAAATTTGGATAAATTAATTTTAGATTATATTATATTAGTTAAAACAAGTTTGATTTTAACTTATTATAAATCAAATATGAAATTTGTTATAATATAATCCTTTTAATGAATGATGATAATTGTTGAAAACAGCCAATAAATTTAGAATTAACACAGAAATAAGATTTACATTATACATAATTTATTTATAAGTGACAAGCAATATACAAAAAGATCTGCATTAATTTGTATATGTTTTTAGTTTAATTAACTTGAAAAGTTTCGTAAAATATGATAAAATAAAATATAGTAATATAAGCAATATTGTAATTTTTTATATACAATACTGACAATAAGTCGATTTTACCGAAAGGCGGGTCGAATAAATGGGAGCGTCTAATAAGACTGGAACGGTGGGTTCCTTCGTTCAGAGTATGTACAGAAGTCAGCGAAAGCGAAGAACAATAATTTTGGGCTGTATAGTTTTTTTTGTGTTGATTTTGGCACTGTGTATCAGCATGGGACTTAAACTTCAACATAACAACAAGATTGCTCAGGCGGCGGCACTTATTTCAAGAATTGAAATGAACTCTACCCTTAAAGAGGCTGAATTTCCTGATGACGGCGACTGGGACGGTGACGGTGTGCTGAACGGCGAGGAAAAACGCATGGGTACAAATATTCAGATTGAGGACAGCGACGGCGACGGTATTACTGATGGGCAGGAAATTGAATTGGGAACTGACCCGCTTAATCCTGACACCGACGGTGACGGATTGCTTGACGGCTGTGAAGTTGTGGCAGGTTTAAATCCGAGACTGCCTAAAACTGACGGTTCGCAGAATGACGGTGAACGCAAGGTTGATATAAAAAAAGAGTGCGGTGAGGTTGCAATTTCGTTGACAGGAAGTGCCAATGCTGCAAATCTGACTATTGAACAGCTTGATATTTTCGGGTTTTCCTCAAATGCAAGTGTTGTTTCAAATGCATATGACACTTATTCCGATTATGATTTTTCAGCGGCTTCGATAACGTTTAAACTTGACAGCGATAAGATTAAAAAGTATGGTTATTCTTATGATGATTTGTCAATTCTGAAATTTGATGCTGACACCACAAGTTATACGAAAATTGCCTCAACTGTTGACAAAACCGCAAATACAATTAGCGGAAAGATTGTAGAGTGCGGAACTTATCTTGTGGGAGTTGAAAAAACTGTAAATGAAAACCCTAATACAAGAGTTTGCTTTTTAATTGATAATTCAGGTTCTATGTATCCGGTTGAAGATTGTGCAACGTCTCCGGAAAATGACGTTGATTTCAAAAGATTGACTTTTGCACAAAGTCTGATTGACAAGTTTGATGAAAACTATTATGTTTCGATTTGTAAATTTACAGGAAGTTATACAAAACTTGCGGATTTTACAAATTATCATGAAAGTTTGAGCAAAATTCTTGATAAAATCAAAACTGATCCTGAAATTTTTAATGGAACGCATAGTCAGACTGCTTTAAAAAAATGTATTAATGAGTTTTCTCAGAAAAATGACGGCAAATACAGAAATATTATCGTTATGCTTACCGACGGAGAGTCTGACGAAGAAAATCCTGCAACGGTCAAGGAACTTGCAAAGCTGGCAAGTGACAAAAATATTATTGTTCTGACAGTTGGACTTGGACGTGATATTGACAGAGGCTGGCTGTATGAGCTTGCCTCATCTACGGGCGGAAGGTATTATTCTGCCTCCGATGCCAACGCTCTTGAAGATGTATATGAGCAGATTGTTGCTACGCTGAATTACGATATTGTTACTTTGGAGGATTCAGAGGACAATATATCAGGATATTCACTCTACAACACTGGATTCAACCCGAAAACAAACGGTTTTGCATTTAAGAATTTCCGAACAACAACAACTTCAAGCGTAGATTTCGGAATGGCTGTTATGGCGAGAGATTGGTATTTAGGAAATATTGCAACATCTCTTGGCGAAATAAACCCTGCTGATGAAAGTAATCTGAAAATCAGTGCAGGCGGCTATAATATTAATGGTACAGAAATCGGAGAGGCTTATGACAGCCGTAGCCCATTGTCGGAAGTTTTTCCTCAGATAATGCAGGATGTTTATGCGGATTCCTCTAAATATCTTGATTATGACAGCGGAGGAAATGTTCTGCAAGTTAAATCCGAATATATCAGTACATATTCTGAACACGGCTGGGAAATATCCGAAACTAAAATTCAGACAAATAATTATGACTGGTCAAGGGTTCAATTCCTGAATTTGAATGCTGACAGCGGTATTGAAAAG
Source organism: Hominimerdicola sp. (assembly GCA_051882035.1). Taxonomy (GTDB): domain Bacteria; phylum Bacillota; class Clostridia; order Oscillospirales; family Ruminococcaceae; genus Hominimerdicola. The sequence goes on along the minus strand of JBJERA010000005.1, from coordinate 8,770 downwards.
ATTTCTTCAAACTATTCTGAAAGCGACGGACAGCTTATTGCAATGCTCTATCGTTTAAATGCTTTGCAGTGGGATGATAGTGAGTACGAATTTAATCTTACAAAGGGTGAAAGCGGATTTGCTCATCTGAAAAAACAGTTGAGTCTTGGCATTCCGGTTGTGACGACTATTGATGATGCCCGTACAGTTAATTCCATTGAGCTTGTTCAGGATACTGCTTGTCACAGAAAGTATGTTTTAAGTGTTTATGACAGCAATTATGTTGGAAAAACAAAGGAAATTTATATTACCAAGACACCAAAGTGGACTCTTAAAGTTACGGGACAGGGAACTGCGGAAGTAATTGAGTCAGGCTTTACTTACAGCTCTGAATATGAGGGTAAGCAGGTAGGAATTTCTTTCTCAGATGTTGAGGAGCATTAATAAAAACAGCGTATTTACGCTGTTTTGCAGGGACGGTTAACCGTCCCTTTTTTGTCTTAAAATTGTACTAATCCATTGGCAAGTCTTAATGTAAACGTTTTCTGTTGCAAATGCACAAAAAATAAAAGCTAAGATTGTAGCAAATTCCAACAGTTTTAATGTATAAATTTTAGGAAAGCACTTGATTTTTTGTAATAATTCTGTTATAATTACTTGTAGAATTGAATGACAATTCGTATTATTATAATATGGAGGAGATTACACATGAAAATTTCTAAGGTTTTCGCAGGTATGTCTGCTATGGCATTAGCTGCAACAATGTCTATCACAGCTTTCGCTGGCGCTGGTATTGTTGGTACTTGCCCAGATGATGGTTGGCAGGGTGCAGGTTCAGGTCTTGCTAAGAGAATTCTTATCGGTCAGGAATCTGATACTCCAATGTTCCCAGAGGCTGATCGTGCTAAGATGGCTGACATCGCAACAGTTAAGGTTACAATTTCCGGTGACAATTTCGGCGCTGATGACTGGGGTACTTCTGGTTCTATCGTAGTTACAAGTACAGCCGCAAGCTGGGATCAGCATGACTTCAAGCTCGGCACAGCTGCAACACTTGAAGACGGTTCTGTTGACCCTGATGCTAATGCAGGTCTTGACATTACAGACAATGGCGACGGTAGCTTCACAATCGCTTACACAGATGCTGCTGGTCTTTATAAGAATGATGATATTTCTAACGAAGGTTCTTACTATGGTATTGCTGTTCAGAACTTTGACGAGAACGGTGCTACTTGGAACATCACAAGCATGGAGCTTCTCGATGCTAGCGGTAATGCTGTAACACCAAGTGCAGATGATGCAAGTTCTTCTGAGGCTGATTCTTCCACAGCTGATTCTTCTTCAACTGCTGATTCTTCATCTTCTTCCGCATCATCTTCTTCTGCTGCAAGCACTTCTTCTAAGGCTTCCGGCACAACAGCTGCTACTACTTCAACAGCAGCTTCCGACAATACAGCTGCAACAGGTGCAACAGCAGGTATTGCTCTTGCAGGTCTTGCTATCGCAGGCGCAGCAGTAGTTATTTCTAAGAAGAAGTAATTTCTGATTAGAATTTAAGACAAATTGAATTTTTGAAGGACTTTTCATATAGAAAAGTCCTTCTTTTTTGTATTTGGATTTGTGTAAACTGCAAAAAATACTGCGAAGTAAATGACTGCTTATTGTCGGATATCTATTAAAAATTGATTTTTTATGTGTAAAGTTACCGAAAAACGTAGAGATAATTGTGCAAATATGATATTGAAAATTGTATGGCATTGTGCTATAATACTTAAAGTAAATTTATGTAGGGAAAGTTTTCTCTTTTTATGTTATTGGGAGGTAATTAAAATGAAAAAATTTCTGGCTTGTACGCTTGCTCTTACTATGACAGCTGCAATGTTGGCTTCATGCGGCGGTTCTTCCGATTCAACTGCTGAGTCCTCAAAGGCTGACTCATCATCTGAAACAACTACAACAACAGCTGCTGAAACTTCTGCTGCTGAGGAAGAGTCTGAGGCTGAATCTAAGGCTGAGGGCAACGAAAGCACTTCCGACGAGGAAGAGGCTCAGCCTAAGGATATTTCCGAACTGCCAAGTGCTCTTACAAATTATGAAACTGCATCTGTTAAGTTCACAACTGACATGAACGTTGAGGATTTTGCTAAGTCTATGGCTCAGAGTGATTATACTGACGACGAGTCCAAGGTAAATCTTTCTATTGAAGAGGTTTCAGGCATTCCAATGCTCAAAATTGAAACTCTTGACAAGGACGATGCAGGCAATTACAAGGTTCCAAAGATTCAGCTTGCTATGAATAAGTTATTTGAGGGCGAAGAAGAAAAGCTTTCACAGATTTTCACAATTAAGATTGACGTTGTTACAAAGGCAGTTGGTCCTGCTATTAACGATGACGGCGAGGAAGTTATGTGTCCTGCATTCTTCGGCGGTAAGATTGTTACTCAGCCAAGAACTGACGCCGGTACAGATAAAGCTTCTAATTCATGGAACGAGCTTACTGAGTTCGGCGAGTCTGAGTGGACAAGTGAGTGGGCTGCTTATGAGTTCACAATCAGACCGGGCATTAAGCCTGCGGCTCAGTTTGTTGAAACAACTGAGGAGCAGTATCTTACTATTATGAAGTGGGCTATTGAGAACGACGCTTGTTTCTACATTGCTGACATTCAGTTTGAGGACGAGGACGGCAATGTTATCGAGTGTAATTTTGGTAAATAATTCATGAGATTTAATCCTGCAAGGCTACGGCTTTGCAGGTTTTTTTATTTAACAGCATGAAAATGAAACTATTTTTAAAAATATTAATCTCCTTCTAAATTCATATGAAAACGTTATCTGTTCATATTATTGTTTATTTATGTAAAGTAAACGTTTAATTTTGGGAGTTTTGTTAAATATTAAGCGTTATACAATAAAAAGTTGTGCATTATAAATATATTATGCTAGAAATCATATACATATAAATTATATAATTGCTTTTAGATATAATGAGAATATTATAATATGAATACAGAAAGTATTTCCTTAGGAGGAATTTAAGATGAAAAAAGTTATTATTGGTGCTGTTTCTCTTTGCATGGCTGCGGTCATATTCACTTCATGCTCCGACAGTGAAAGTTCGTCCTCAGCTGTTACAACAACTGAGGCAGTAACAACTACTGCCGATTTGGCAGAATCTGAGGTTACGGAAGAATCTTCCGAGATTACCATTGAGCCTACTGTTGTTGCTCCACCTGATACAGAAGTTGGACAGGCTTTGACAAATTATGAGAATGCCTCATTGAGATTTTCGGAGGAGATGAATGTTTCGGATTTTGCAAAACCTTTGGCTGCAAGCGATTACGCTGACGATGAATCGCAGATTAATCTTTCGATTGAAACATTTGACGGAGTTTCCATGCTTAAAGTTGAAACTCTTGATAAAAATAAGGATGGAGATTATAAGTCGCCAAAGGTAAAGCTTCTGATGAATAAGCTTTTTGAAGGTCAGGAAAGCAAGCTTGCAGATATTTATACAGTAAGAATCGATATTGTTACAAGGGCTGTCGGAAATGCTATAAAAGATGATGAAAGCGAGGCTCTTGTTCCTGGATTTTTCGGTGGAAAAATTATAACTCAGACACTTGATGGTCAAGGCTCATTGTCATGGAATGAGCTTTATGAGTTTGGTGAATCCGAGTGGGAAAAAGAATGGGGCTGCTATGAACTGGTAATCCGTCCGGGCATGAAAGAGGAAACAGCATTTACGGCTACTAAGGAGGAGCAGTATCTGACCATTATGAGATGGTCTATTCCTAATGATGCTTGTTTCTACATAGCTGACATTAAGTTTGAGGACGAAGACGGCAATGTTCTTGCTTGCAGTATTGGCAATTAAACATTTTTAGAATACATAAAATTTGACGGGCGAACATGATGCCATTGTTCGCCCGTCAAATTTTATTTTGGCTGTTTCATAGTAAGAGAAATTCTTTTCCTCTTCATGTCAACGTCCAGAACCCAAACCTTTACAACGTCTCCAACCTTTACGGCTTCAAGAGGGTGCTTGATAAATCTGCTGCAAATCTGAGAAATGTGAACAAGTCCGTCCTCATGAACTCCGATGTCAACAAACGCACCGAAGTCAATGACGTTTCTGACTGTACCCATAAGCTCCATACCAGGTTTCAGGTCTTTCAGTTCCATAATATCTCCGCTTCTCATCAGCGGAGGAGGAAGTTCGTCACGAGGGTCACGTCCCGGTTTTTCAAGCTCGCTTGCAATATCGTTGAGAGTTGGTACTCCCACACCGATTTCTTCTGCAAGCTGTGCTATTCCTTTTTTAGAAACCGCCGACTTGATTTCTTCTGTATTTCCTATATTTGCAATGGAGAAACCGCACTTGTCAAGCAATGCCTGAGCAACCTTGTAGGACTCAGGGTGAACGCTTGTATTGTCAAGTGGATTTTTTCCGCCAGGAACTCTTAAAAATCCTGCACATAATTCATAAGCCTTTGCACCCAGCTTAGGCACTTTCAAAAGCTGTTTTCTGTCGGTAAAAGCGCCGTTTTCTTCACGATATGCAACAATATTTTTTGCAACGGTATTATTTACTCCCGAAATGTAGGAGAGCAGGGAATAGGACGCCGTATTCAAATCCACTCCCACTGAGTTTACGCAGTCCTCTACAACGCCTTTTAAAGCCTCGTCCATTCTTGCCTTTGGCATATCGTGCTGATACTGACCAACGCCGATAGCTTTCGGGTCAATTTTTACAAGTTCTGCAAGAGGATCCTGCAAACGTCTTGCAATAGAAACTGCTGAACGCAGAGAAACGTCATAATCAGGAAATTCTTCTGCTGCAAGCTTTGAGGCTGAATAAACAGATGCCCCAGCTTCCGAAACTACCATATAAGAAACTTTTTCAGGAATATCCTTGATCATATCAGCGGTAAAAGCCTCAGTTTCACGGGAAGCGGTACCGTTTCCGATAGCGATTGTGGTAACATTGTGCTTTTTTATAAGCTCTGTTAAAATTCTCTTTGCCTTTGCAGATTCATTTCTTGGCGGAGTAATATAAACGATAGTCGTAGCCAGAACCTTTCCGGTAGAATCTACAACAGCCGCCTTACAGCCATGAGAATATCCGGGGTCAAGACCAAGAGTGCAAGTGCCCTTTACAGGCGGAGCCATCAAAAGCTGTCTTAAATTAGATGCAAATACCTTGATTGCACCTTCCTGAGCGTTCTGGGAAAGTTCTGAGCGGATTTCTCTTTCAATGGACGGATAAATAAGTCTTTTGTAACTGTCAATACAGGCAGTTTCCACAAGCTTTCCGCATTCGCTTTCGTTCTTAACGAATTTCTGTGTGCAGGCTCTTTCTCCTGCACCCTCAGGTACGTCAACAGAAACTTTAAGGGAGCCCTCTTTTTCTCCTCGGTCAATGGCAAGAATTCTATGTCCTGCAATTTTTGAAACACCCTCGGAAAATTCAAAATAATTTGCATAAACCGAATCAGCCTCGTCGCCTGACGCAGCTGAACTTATTTTGCCAATCTGATTGAAAAGATTTCTGATGTATTTTCTCAGTGCAGCATCATCGGAAATATCCTCCGCAATAATGTCCATTGCCCCTTGCAAAGCGGATTTTGTATCCTCTATGCCTTTTTCGGTATCAATAAATTTTTCAGCCTCTTTTTCCGGATTTGTATTGAAATTCTGTTCCATAAGAATTTTTGCAAGAGGTTCAAGACCTTTTTCTCTGGCAACAGAGGCTCTGGTTTTTCTCTTAGGTTTGAATGGGCGGTAAATATCTTCTATTTCCACAAGAGTCATAGCTTTTTCGATTGCCGACATGATTTCGTCGGTCATTTTGTCCTGCTCGGTAATAGAAGAAATAATTTCGCCTTTTCGCTTTTCAAGATTTCTTAAATATGTAAGTCTGTCAAAAATCTGACGTATAATCTGGTCATCAAGAGAGCCTGTCATTTCCTTGCGGTAACGTGCAATAAATGGAATAGTTTTATCATCGTCAATAAGAGCAACAGTATTGTCAATCTGTTCCTGCCTTAGATTGAATTCCTCGGCTAATTTTTTATTAATATCCATAAAAAGCACCTTCATTTTCTGCAATATATAATGTATATTATACCACGATTTGATTTCGTTGTCAATTCACATAAAATAGAAAACCGGACATACGTTTTTGTAATGGGTTTCTTCCCTCTTGTACAGTTTTTTAAGTAAACGTCAATTTTTTCTATGGGTGCCGTCCCCGTTTACATTCTAATTATAACCAATCCGCAATGTCCCCCGCCTCTAAGTCTAATAGTCATATAGAAGTATTACAAAGCCACTTTTGATATTGATGTCAAAAGTGGCTTTGCGTTGCTTATGGCATTGACTTTATTTGAACGCTTTGCTATAATTAGTTTAACGACAAATAAAAATAGGTTGAATAGGGGAATATTTGAAAATGGCGGAGGACTTGAAATGAATAAGATAGATACAAAAGGACTTATAATAAAAATTTTTGTACCCACAATAGTTTTGAGCTTGAGTTATTTGATATTGGGGCATTTTTGTACTATGCCATACATACTGCTATTTTGTATTTTGGGAACAGTTATATTAGTACCGATGGAATTAGGGATGATTATATCGGCAAGTAAAAAAGAGTATGGTATCTATTCTTTAAAAAGTGCCTTTGAAGGACAAGAAAAGCTCGCATTATGGAAAATAATTCTGATTGCATTTGTTTTCTTTGGCGTAGCAGGATTGCTTTCTGTATTTGTTGCACCTATGGAAAATCAGTTGTTTGCTGGAATGAGAAGTTCTGTGCTTAATAATTTGCCGATAGGTTTTGATTGGAACAATTTAGAATATATGAAATCATTTTCGAGACCAATACTAATTCTTACCTGTGTATATTATGCTGTTTTCAATGTGTTAATTGGACCGATAACAGAAGAATTATTTTTCAGAGGATATTTAACTTCGCACTATAAAAAACAAGGTTCGTTTACACCAATACTTATAACTGCTTTGTTTTCGCTTTATCATTTTTGGTTGCCTTTTAATAATGTATTTCGTATATTGGCATTCGCACCAGTTGCATATGTGGCATATAAGAAAAAGAATATTTACATAAGTATATGTTTTCATTGCATATGTAACTTATTTTCGGTAGTAAGTTTTATATTGACCGTATTGGGATAAATTCTATATGCAGCACAATTGAAACTTTTAGTTTGTCAGAGCGTCAAATTTCAGTTTATCTGTTAGATATTAAAATAACCCGTGAAGAAATCCTTCACGGGTTATGCTTCTTTATAACTATCTACATTAAGGTGGCGGGGGACATTTCAGTCTTTCAGTAGGGGAATTAATCCCCTACTGAAACCCTAAGGAGATAAAGCTCCTTGCGGCGGTTGCAATCGTCGCAAGCCTGATTAAGCTAGCTTATCAGGGCTTTGCTCCGATTTAAATATATTTTGTGTCAAAAGTCAAAGGAATAAAACATTTTCATACGCTTAAACAACTCATATCACTTTTCTTTGGCTGTTTTAGACAAAAGTTTTGCGTTTAAAAGAAATAGTTTTTTGTTTTAGTGAAGTTGCATATAAAACAGATATAAAAATTGTGCAAAAAGTCGCCTAAAAAAATAAGCAAAAACTATGGTAATTTAGGAAAATATCTGTTATAATATTAACGTAACCGTATGTCTGTGGGTAGATTATAAATATCCAACTGTAAATTTACGGAATATCAAAATTTTTTTGGAGGTATAAACCAATGGCAAAGAAATATTGTTATCTCTTCTCTGAGGGTAATGCCAACATGAGAGAACTTCTCGGCGGTAAGGGCGCTAACCTTGCAGAAATGACTAATATTGGTCTTCCTGTTCCTCAGGGCTTTACAATCACAACTGAAGCTTGTACTCAGTATTATGAGGACGGTCGTGAAATCAATCCTGAAATCATGGCTGAGATTAATGAGTATATCGGAAAGATGGAAGAAATCACCGGCAAGAAATTCGGTGATAAGGAAAACCCACTTCTCGTTTCCGTTCGTTCAGGTGCAAGAGCATCAATGCCTGGTATGATGGATACAATTCTTAACCTCGGTCTTAATGAGGACGTTGTGGCAACTATTGCTGAAAAGTCCAATAATCCAAGATGGGCTTGGGACTGTTACAGAAGATTCATTCAGATGTATTCTGATGTAGTTATGGAAGTTGGTAAGAAGTATTTTGAAGAGCTTATCGACGCAATGAAGGCTAAGAAGGGCGTTACTCAGGACGTTGAGCTTTCTGCTGACGATTTGAAGGAGCTTGCTACACAGTTCAAGGCTGAGTATAAGGCTAAGATTGGTACAGACTTCCCAACTGACCCTAAGGAGCAGCTTATGGGCGCTATCAAGGCTGTATTCCGTTCATGGGATAACCCAAGAGCTAACGTTTACAGACGTGACAACGATATTCCTTATTCATGGGGTACTGCTGTTAACGTACAGTCAATGGCATTCGGTAACATGGGTGATGACTGTGGTACCGGTGTTGCATTTACCCGTGACCCTGCTACAGGTGCTAAGGGCTTATTCGGTGAGTTCCTTACAAACGCTCAGGGTGAAGACGTAGTTGCAGGTGTTCGTACACCAATGCACATCACAGAAATGGAAGATAAATTCCCAGAAGCATTCGCTCAGTTCAAAGACGTTTGCAAAACCCTCGAGAACCATTACCGCGATATGCAGGATATGGAGTTTACTGTAGAACATGGTAAGCTGTACATGCTGCAGACACGTAATGGTAAGA
>JBJERA010000004.1:0-3672 GCA_051882035.1 Hominimerdicola sp. | reverse complement strand
GAACTCCTCAAACTTTGCATAAAGAGCCTCGCCTTTGTAGTTTTCAAAATATCCCGGAATACAATGGGGAGTGCAAACCACATCTGTTACTCCGCTTTCAGCAGAAAGCTCCAGCATTTCAAGGGAAGTGTCAAGACAATCCGAGCCGTCATCAACCCCAGGCAACACATGACAATGAAGATCCACCATACCATTATCTATTATTTGCAAATCTATTATATTTTCCATATTTATAATTATTATAAGCTCCGTAATCTGAGAACTTAGCCTTATCATAAGCACCGTTAAGCACAAATCCTATAAGTTCCGCATTCGTTTCCTTAATTGCCTCAATAGCATAAATGATATTATTCAGCTTGCCGTAATTCTGTCTTACAACGAACATTGAAGCATCGGCATATTTTGCAAGCGAAATGGAATCACCCATCATTTCAGTCGGAGGCGAGTCAATAATAACATAGTTAGCGGCTTCCTTTGCCTTTTCAACAACATCACTCATTTCAGCGGAGCTTATTGCTTCCGCGGCATTAGGCATAGGCTTGTTACAAGTAAGAATATAAACCTGTGTACCTGGAATCTGATTAAGTGCGTCCTCAAACTTGCACTTTCCACGCAAAACGTCGTTAAGACCATACTTTCCCGCAACAGCACCAAATCTGTCAGTGACAGAAGGATTTCTCAGGTCACCGTCAATGATAATAACCTTCTTGCCATTCTGAGAGAGCGAAAGAGCAATATTAATTGTAGTAGTAGTTTTTCCCTCGCCCGGATATGTACTTGTTACAAGAATAGTTTTCTTAAAATCCCTGCGGCAGAATCTTTCAATTCTCGTTCTCATATACTGGAATGACTCTCGGAAATCGTCAGCCATATTTCTGTTGGTAATTGTAACAATATTCTTGACTTTCTTATTTTTGAACACTACACGGGGAACTGAACCCAAGCACTCTGCATTAGCATATTTTTGAAGAGTATCGGTATCAGAAACAAGATTAAGATTAAGACTGTAAAGAAAGATGATAACTAATCCTAACAGCAATCCTCCTGCTGCTCCGCCTAAAACCATAAGCTTTTTGGTAGACGCATTTACAGGAGTATCGCTTGCCTCAACCTCATCAAGAAGCGAAACATTTACGTCACCGTAAATTTTCAAAGAAATCTTAGGAAAATCTGTAATTACCTGCTTAATAGCCTGATACGCCTTAGCCTTTGTGTCAGCTGTAACAGTAACTGTAACAAGGTTTGTGTCCTCCATAGCTGACGCAGAAATCAAACAGTTATTATAATTTTCACCCAATTCGTCAACGATCATTTCTTTCATTGAGGTACTTGTGATAACATAAGTTTCGGAAGAAACAAGCTGATTATCAAATGTTGTATTAAAACCAAAATCTTCGTCAGCATCAGAACGCTGAGGAGAAATAGTAAAGGTTGCGCTGGCTGAATACTCAGCGTCATAAGCCAAAAAGCTTACCACAATACCCAAAATCAATCCCACAACGGTAAGACCAATAACAATCCAACCAAATATTCTAAGACAAATAAGAAAGTTATTAAATTGCGTACCAAGGTTAATCTGGTCATCTGCGCCTGTATCAACGCTGTAACCGTTAACCTTCAATCCACCTTCGTATGCCAAAGTTTTCACCTGCTCTCAAAAAATTCAAAATAACATTTACTTAATCCGCATCAGTAATTTTCTTGTCATAATCTGCATATTTGCCATAGCTGCCGTAATTGCCATATTTTCCATAGCCCGACATTTTTCCGGAACCATAACCGTAACCGTAGCTTCTTTCTTTAGTATTTCTGGTGTCCATATTGTAGATACAGCCGATTACATTACAGCTGTTTCTTTCAAGCATATCAATAGTATCGTTTATATCGTCAGATTTTGCAGTATCCTGCTCAACAACGATAAGCGATTTATCAACAGAGCCAGCAAGAATTTCTACGTCAGCAGAAAGGGAAACAGGCGTAGTATCAATAATAACAAAATCAAACTCTTTCTTAGTGTAATCAAGGAAAATCTTCATATTTTTAGACGAAACAATTTCAGCGGAAGTGTCAAGAGCCTTATTCTGCATAAGAAAATATACTCCCGTATTTTCGTCCTTAGACATTGTTTCCATAATGGAAGTTTTGCCAAGCATAAAATCAGAGAAATCATTTTCTTTCTTACACTTAGGGAAAATCTTAACAATATCAGGCTTCTTAAATCCCATGTCAACAAGAAGTACCTTTGAGCCCTGCTGTGCAAGAGCAATAGCAAGATTTACTGCCATAGTAGTCTTACCCTCGCTTGAAAGAATACTTGTAACAAGCAAGGTCATACTGCCGTTCGTATTACTCTTAACCTGCTCAATTTTACTTCTGATTTTCTTGATATTTTCAATGAAATAAAATCCTGCATTTTTATCGGTAATAAGCTTAATTGGTTCAGCACCGGTCTTTCTGGTCTTTTTATTCAAAGAAAGGTCAGGCACAGAGGCAAGCAGACTGACATTGAGTTTCTCTCTGATTTGGTCTGAATTTCTGATAGTATCTCTGGAACTGGAAATATAAGCCGTAATAAAAACCAAAACTGCAAAAGCTACGAAAAATGCCGCAATATCAAAAAGAAGATAATTCACAGCGTTGCTGTCCGAAGTACCCATTCTCGGTTCTTCAAGCACAGTAATAAGAGCATTCTGATTAATATAATCAGAAACAGACTTGCAGCTTTCCAAAATTGCACAAGCTACATTGAAAGCGTCCTCAGGCGACGAGGAAGTAACTGTAACCTTGATCACATTTGTATCCGTAACAACAGACGATGAAATAGTCGCCGGAAGGCTGTCACATCCCAGAGTCTTAGTAATATTCTTTTTCAGAATATTACTGTCAAGCACTTCCTTAAATACGGAAACAAGCTTTTCCTGTTTTGACGTATTATTGGCCGTTGCTTTATCCGTTGACGCAACAACATATGAAGCTGTGCTGACAAAGGTTTTCTTATGAGTGATTTTCATAACCAGGTGTGCAGCCAGCATTACAAAAGCCGAAATCAAAGTCAGTAGCACAATATTTTTTAGTACGTCCTTAAATATACTGTATAAATCTATTTCTTTTTCTTCCACAACAATTCTCCTGTCATTCAACAACTACAATAAGCTTTGCAGTTCCCGTAATATCTTTTGAATTTACCGTTTGGAAGGTTACGCAATAGCAACCCTCTTTTGACATATCAACTTCACTGTCCTGAACCGAAACTTTCAAATTGGTAGGTTCATTTTCGCTTTCCGACTGATTCAATCTGTTATTCGGAGAGTCCTCAACAGTTGAAACGTAGCTTTTCCAGTCAGGCTTTTTGTCACCCTTTTTCAAATAAACAAGATAGTTTGTAAGTGTAATAACCGGCATATCGTTCTTCTGAGCAACAGACGGCTCAATAGAAACCGGCAATGTCAGGGTTGAGCAATCGCCTGCCGAATTATAAACCGAAAGAGTAACTGAATATTCCCCCGACTGACCGACAACAACATCAGAATCGTTAAGCTTGATAAAAGAAGAAATATCTCCGTCAAAAACGTCATTTGCTCCCACAATATCAGCGATACTCATTTTCGAGTCACTGCTTGAAAATGTTGTGCTTCCCGTCAGATAAAATCTCGGAGAAACATAATCACTGTA
>JBJERA010000003.1:0-17111 GCA_051882035.1 Hominimerdicola sp. | reverse complement strand
ACGTCAGCAATCTTTGTGATATCAGCATCAGGATATTTCTTCAAAGCTGCTCTCACAACTCCCGGACCTGAAACGCCCACATTTATCATGCAGTCAGGCTCGCCTACGCCGTGAAATGCTCCTGCCATAAACGGATTATCCTCAACCGCATTGCAGAACACAACAAGCTTTGCAGCTCCAAAGCAAGCAGAATCAACTGTTCTTTCAGCACATTCTCTTACAATAGAACCCATCATTTTACAAGCGTCAAGGTTAATTCCAGTCTTTGTTGAACCGATGTTAACCGACGAACAAACTCTCTCAGTAGTGGCAAGCGCCTCAGGAATTGACTTAATAAGCTCAATATCACCCGCAGAAAACCCCTTTGGAACAAGTGCCGTATAACCGCCGATAAGGTTTACTCCCACAGCCTTAGCGGCTGCATCCATAGCATGAGCAAACTTTACAGGCGAACATTTGCAGGCAGCGGAAACAATCGCAATAGGAGTAACCGAAATTCTCTTGTTGATAATCGGAATACCGAACTCCTTCTCAATCTGCTCGCCAACTTCCACAAGTCTTGCCGCCTTAGTGGTAATCTTATCGTAAACCTTCTGACAAGCCTTGTCAATATCGGTGTCGATACAGTCAAGCAAAGAAATACCCATAGTAATAGTACGGATATCAAGACACTCGTCCTGTATCATTCTTATAGTTTCAAGTATATCGTAAGCATTAATCATTTAAACAGTTCCTCCGAATTAAATATGGTGCATACAATTAAAAATGCTCTCATGCATTGTATGGATTTTAAGCCCCATTTCATCGCCCATAACCGAAAGGGAATCAGCAAGCTGAGCAAAATCAGCATTAAGCTTTGAAATGTCCACAAGCATAATCATAGCGAACATATCTTGAAGAACCGACTGTGTAACCTCTATAACATTGGCATTATAGTCTGCACATTTTGTGCTTACCTTAGCCAGAATACCAACTGCATCTTTACCAATAACTGTAACAACTGCTCTCATTTTTATGTACCAGCCTTTCAATCTTTATAAAAACAACACCTGTTAAAATAGATATTGCCTTTAATATTATACCACAATGGCTGTCATTTGCCAATAGAGGAAATTATAAATATTCTATAAACAATATAAATAATCATGTCAAATCGCCAAAACTATATTGTCGTTACATAATCAATTAAATAAATATTCGTTTTTTGTTTGAAATAAATAATAGGAACATCAAAAGTTTGTAGCGTTTGTTCCTTTAATAAGCCTTGACAATATGCACAAATCGGGTTATAATAATTAGTAAGTAATTCTAATTTAATAATTTGAACGCAATCATATTTTCTCATATTAGTACGCTTACAGTGTTCGCCGTATTTTCCTATGACTTGCGTACAAAAATCTAAAATCGGAGGAATATTAATGTATAAAAAAATTGCCGCAGGAGCATTGGCTCTTGTACTTACTCTCGGCAGCTCCGCTTTGCCTGCTGAAATGTTTGAAAATATCAATATCAACGCTGCAATTACAGCTAGTGCAGAGCAAACCGAGGGTGATTTCAGCTACACAATTCTCAACAACGGAACTGCTGAAATCAGCGAATATACAGGCAGCGATACTGAGGTTACAGTTCCAAGCACAATCGGTGGAAAAACTGTTACTTCTATCGGAAAGAGTGCTTTCCAGAACAAAAAAAATATTACAAGCGTAACTTTGCCATCGTCAATTACTTCGATTGGCGAACAAGCTTTCCTTTATTGTACTGTTTTGGAATCTATTAATATTCCAAGCAGTGTAACTTCAATCGGTGCAAAGGCTTTCTCACACTGCACTCTTTTGAAATCGGTTACAATTCCAAGCAAAGTTACAGTTATCAATAACGACGTTTTCAACTGGTGCGAAGGTCTTGAAAGCGTAACTCTTCCAAGCGGCATTACAACTATCGGCGACGGAGCTTTTACAAGCTGTACTTCCCTTACTTCACTTGAAATGCCTTCAAGCGTGACTTATATCGGAAACAGAGCTTTTACATATTGCCGAAATCTTACAGAACTTAATATTCCAAGCGGAGTAACTTTTGTAGGTAAGGATGCGTTTGATGACAATGTATGGTACGAAAATCTTTCTGACGGTCTTTTCTATGCGGGTAAGGTAGCATATGCATACATAGGCACAATGGCTGAAAATACTTCTATCTCCATTAAGTCCGGCACTACTTGCATTGCTGACGAGGCTTTCAAGAATTGTTCACTTTCTTCCGTTACGATTCCAAATTCAGTAACTTCAATCGGAAGTCAGGCTTTCTATAAGACTTCCCTTACAAGCGTAACAATTCCTAATTCTGTTACTTCAATAGGTTCAGAGGCGTTCACTTCTTGTTCAAATCTTACAAAGGTTAGTATTCCAAGCAGTGTGCAGTCAATCGGCACAATGGCATTCAGCTGGACAGGAATCACTTCCGCAGTAATTCCTGAGGGAGTTACTGCTATTGCGTCTTCAACTTTTGCTAACTGCCAGTCATTGACAAGCGTTTCTATTCCGGATTCTGTTACTTCAATAGGAAACAGTGCATTTGACGGCTGTACTTCTCTTGCAGAAATTGTTATTCCGTCAACAGTTAATTCAATCGGCAATGCCGCTTTCAGAAAGACTGCAATTTCAAGCGTTGTTATTCCAAGCGGTGTAGAAAAGATTGATTTCAATACTTTCTATAACTGCACAAATCTTACATCAGTTTCTATTCCGAATACAGTTACTAGCATCGGTTATTCTGCATTCTATAACTGCCCTGCATTGAAGGAGCTTACTGTTCCTTCATCTGTAACTACAATCGGTAAAGATGCTATTGGTTATTATTACGATTCATCTGCTAAGACAACAGTTCCGGGCTTTGTTCTCAAAGGTGCGTCAGGTTCTGCCGCTGAAACTTATGCAGCTAATAATGGACTTACATTTACAGTTGCAGGCTCAACTACAAAAACAAATCTTTCAACCTGTACAGTAACTCTTTCAGGTACTAGCTTTGAATACACAGGTTCTGCAATCAAGCCTGCTGTAACTGTTAAGAACGGTTCAAAGACTCTTACAAGCGGAACTGATTACACTGTTTCCTACACCAACAATGTAAACGCAGGTACTGCTACTGTAACAATCACCGGTACAGGAAATTACACCGGTACTGTTACAAAGACATTTACAATCACTAAGACTGAGGAGTCCGATACAAAGGATATTTCCAAGTGTACAATTACTCTAAGCGGAACTTCTTTCAGCTACACAGGAAGTGCAATCAAGCCTAAGGTTACTATTACCGATGGTACAAGAGGTCTTGTTCTTAATACAGACTACGCTGTAAGATACATCGACAATATAGAAGTTGGTACAGCTTCAATCAAAATCGCAGGAAAAGGCGATTATACTGGTACTGTATACAAGACTTTCACCATCACAGAAAGCACTACTACTCCGATTACAAATTGCACAATTTCCCTCAGCAAGGACAGATATGTTTACTCAGGAAAAGCTTGCAAGCCAAAGGTTACTATTACCAACGGCTCTACAACTCTCACTTCTGGTACAGATTATGTAATCAGATATGTTAACAATGTAAATCCCGGAACTGCTACTATTGTAATCGCAGGCAGAGGAAAATACACAGGTTCAACAACTGCTACATTTACTATTGCGTCGGACTTCACAAAGTGTGACATTACTTTGAGTAAAACTACATTTACATACACAGGTAATGCCTGCAAACCAAAGGTAACTGTCAAGGACGGTGACAAGACTCTTGTTCTTAACACTGATTACGCTATCAGATATGTAAACAACGTTAATGTTGGTACGGCTTCTGTTGTAATCAGCGGTAAGAATGATTATGCCGGTTCTGTTACAAAGACATTTACTATTAAATAATAAATTTATGCACATAAAAGCCGAGTGGTTTTCATAGACCTCTCGGCTTTGTTTTTATTTAAGCAAATCACAAAACAGGGACGGTAAAAACCGCCCCTGCATTTTTTAATTATTAAGATTTGTAAATTTATGCGTCCATTTCTGAACGTACTTTTCTGATAAAATTGCCTACAAATTCAGCAGAATTTTCTTTATGCTCAGCAATAATATTAACAACTGCGCTGCCCATTATAGCCCCGTCGCAGTAACTAGCCATTGTTTTAGCCTGCTCACCGTTGGAAATTCCAAAACCTATACAGCAAGGGCATGAATCAATATTTTTGATTGGTTCAAGAAGATAATCAAAATCGGTTGAAATCTCTTTTCTTGTGCCTGTAACTCCCAATGAAGATACTACATAAAGGAATCCTTTTGATTCTGCCGCAATCATCTTGATTCTCTCACGAGAAGTCGGAGCAACTAGCTGAATGTTGTAAACACCGTATTTTTCAGCCTCGTCTGCAATCTCATCACGTTCCTCAAAAGGCAAGTCAGGAACAATTACTCCGTCAATCTGATTTTCATTGCAAAGCTTGAAAAATTTTTCCTTGCCATATTTGAAAAGCGTATTCACATACATCATAAGTACCAGCGGTTTGTCGGTTTTTGTTCTAAGACTCTTAATCATGTCGAAAATCTTATCAAGGTTCGTACCGCCTGCAAGAGAACGAAGAGACGCTCTCTGAATGGTTTCGCCCTCTGCAATAGGGTCAGAAAAAGGTACGCCGATTTCTACAATATCTGAACCGTTTTCAAACATGGAAAGAATACATTTTTCAGTAGTAGCCAAATCAGGGTCGCCCGCAGTTACAAAAGTAATAAGCGCTTTCCTGCCCTGTGCTTTAAGACCCTCAAAGCATAAATCAATTCTATTCTTCATTTAGCTCAATCCCCCTGTATCTTGCAATAGAATAAACGTCCTTGTCGCCTCTGCCTGACAGATTTATAACAAGAATCTGATTTTTGTCCATTTCAGGAGCAATCTTCAATGCCGCAGCAACTGCATGAGACGACTCGATTGCAGGAATAATTCCCTCAGTTTTTGAGAGATATTCAAATGCACAAACTGCTTCCTCATCGGTAATGCTATAATAATCAGCTCTGCCGATTTTTTTCAGATAAGCGTGTTCAGGACCAACGCCCGGATAGTCAAGACCTGCTGAAATAGAGTAAACAGGGTCAATCTGACCGAACTCATTCTGCAAGAACAGCGACTTCATTCCGTGGAAAATACCCAAAGTACCCTTTGCCATTGTAGCAGCGTGTTCCGTTGTATCAACGCCTCTGCCTGCCGCCTCAGCACCTACAAGTCTTACAGACTTATCCTGGATAAAGTTATAAAATGCACCCATTGCATTTGAGCCGCCGCCTACGCAGGCAACAACGCAGTCCGGAAGTCTGCCTTCCTTTTCAAGCATCTGAGCTTTGATTTCCTCGCTTATGATCTTCTGAAAATCACGAACCATTGTAGGATAAGGGTGAGGGCCCATTACAGAACCGATACAATAGAAAGTAGTATCAATATTTGAACACCAGTCACGGAAAGCCTCGTTAATTGCATCTTTCAAAGTAGCAGTACCGCTGTTAACGGGGTGAACCTTTGCACCTAAAAGTTCCATTCTGTATACGTTCAAAGACTGTCTTTTTGTATCCTCAGAACCCATGTAAATCTCACATTCAAGTCCCATAAGAGCACATACGGTAGCCGTAGCAACGCCGTGCTGACCTGCTCCTGTTTCCGCAATAACTCTCTTTTTGCCCATTTTCTTTGCAAGGAGAATCTGTCCCAGAACGTTATTGATTTTATGAGAACCAGTGTGATTTAAATCCTCACGCTTGATATAGATTTTTGCACCGCCTAAATCCTTAGTCATTTTCTCCGCATAATAGAGCATTGACGGTCTGCCTGCGTAATCACGATACAAGGTTCTAAGCTCCTCATTAAACTGTGGATCCTCCTTGTATTTATCATAAGCCACTTCCAATTCATGAACGGCAGTCATTACCGTTTCAGGAATGTACTGTCCGCCATACTCGCCGAATCGTCCGATATTTGACATTTTTTATCCTTCTTTCAAATTTATTCAGGCATAACAGATATGCCTATCATTGTAGTTTGCTGTGAAATGTTATTCCATACGGAATGAGGAATTTTTCCCTCAACTAAAAAGCTTTCGCCCTTTTTCAGAATAACAGTTTTATCTTCAAGAATAATTTTTGCCTCACCCTCAGTCACAATAAATAAATGATTGTGACTATGAGTATGATTTTCAATAGGCCCGCCGCCGTTTTCCTGCAAATAAGCCATTGAAATATCCGTTATCTCGCCTTTGCCGTACAGCTTTTTTGCAAGGAAATTAACATGATTCGGAGGTGTAAACATATTTTCCATATTAATTGCCTCCATAATTTCTGACTATGGAAATTATCCTTTTGATTTTTTCCCTATCCTTAACTCCGTCCGTTTCAACTGAGCTTGAAAGGTCTGCTCCAAAACAGTTTACCTGACTTACAGCCGAAACAAGATTGCTCTCATCAAGTCCCCCTGCCAGCAAAAATGGTTTTGAAATCTTTGCATTTTTTATAATTTCAAGATTAACCCTCTTGCCCGTTCCGCCGTATGAATTTTCCGAAAAGCTGTCAATCAGCAGCTTATCAGCCGACATTTTGCAAGCCTTTTCAATATCCTCCGAACATTTCGCCCTGACGGCTTTCCATATTTCACAATCAGTATGCTCTCTAAGCTTGGTGATATAGCTTTCGTCCTCATCACCATGCAGCTGAATTACGTTCAGCATATGAGAATATTTCAGAATATTTTCAATCGGTTCGTTCACGAAAACTCCCACACGCTTAATGCTTTTATCAAGACAGCTGTCAAGCTTGCAGAACATATCAAAAACTACCGTTCGCTTAAAGCCCTCCGAAAGAATAAATCCTGCATAATCGGGGGAAAATTCATTCAGATAAGCAACGTCCTCAGCACGCCGTATTCCGCATATCTTTATTTTCATAAATTTATACGCCCTCTCTGAGAGATTTCATGGTTTCAGAAATATTTCCGCTACGCACAAGCGTCTCTCCGATTAAAACTGCGTCTGCTCCAAGCTTTCTTACGGTTTTCATATCCTGATTATCCTTTATTCCGCTTTCCGAAACAAGAACAGAATGCTCTCCGATAATGCTTGCAAGACGTCCTGTCGTCTGCAAATCAACGTCGAACGTATAAAGATTTCGATTGTTTATTCCAAGCATATCGGGAGTAAAACTCAAAGTCTTTTCATACTCCTCCTCGTTGTGAACCTCAACAAGACATTCAAGGTCAAGACTGTGGGCAAGCTCGGAATATTCCTGCATCTGCTGAGAGGAAAGAATTGCGGAAATAAGCAATACCGCATTTGCTCCGATGTTCTTTGCCTCATAAATCTGATATTCGTCAAATATAAAATCCTTGCGTATAATAGGAAGGTTTACCGCCTTTCTTATTTCGCACAAATACTTTGACGAACCTTGAAAATAATATTCCTCAGTCAAGCAGGAAATTGCATTCGCACCTGCCTTTTCATATTCCTCCGCAATCTTAACAGGGTGAAAATCAGGACAGATAAGCCCCTTTGACGGCGAAGCTTTTTTTACTTCGCTAATAATCGAAAGGCAGTCATTTTTTATAGCCTTTGAAAAGGAAATTACAGGGTGACTGCATTCTTTGGTCATTGCCTTGAAGTCGGCAAGAGAACACAATGATTTTTCATGTTCAAGCTGTTCACGTCTTTTTTCACAGATATTATCAAGAATCATTTTGCCGTCCTTTCAATCAATGACTGTTTGTAAACTCGATAAGCTCTTTAAGCTTTTCAAGAGCCTTTCCGCTTGTAATGGACTCTCTTGCCATTTCAATTCCGTCCTTAATTGTAGGAGTTTTTCCGCATACATACAAAGCACATCCCGAATTCAGCAGAACAATATCACGCTTGCTGTCGGTAACAGAACCGTCAAGAATACCCATAACGATCTTTGCATTGTCCAAAGCATTTCCGCCTACAATATCAGCCTTTTTGCCCATGCTGATACCAAAATCCTCAGGACTGATTTCATATTTGATAAGCTTGCCTTCGTTGATCTCACAAACGGTAGTTGAAGCAGAAATTGAAATCTCATCAAGTCCGTCATTTCCGTAAACAAGCATTGCCCTCTTGATGCCTAAATTCATAAGCACCTTTGCCATTGGTTCAAGCAAAGTCGGAGAATATACTCCGAGAATCATATAATCAGCCTTTGCAGGATTTGCAAGAGGTCCGAGAATGTTGAATACAGTTCTTACACCTGTCTGTGCTCTTACTGAACCGACAAATCTCATTGCGGAGTGATATGACTGAGCAAACAGGAATGATATTCCTGTTTCGTTAATGCACTTTTCAGCATCCTCAGGAGTAGAAGCAATCTTTACACCCAAAGCCTCCAATACA
This sequence comes from Hominimerdicola sp., assembly GCA_051882035.1. Classification (GTDB taxonomy): domain Bacteria; phylum Bacillota; class Clostridia; order Oscillospirales; family Ruminococcaceae; genus Hominimerdicola. Next base: position 8,695 of record JBJERA010000003.1, on the reverse strand, counting down.
TCGGCAGCACCGCTCTTTGAAGATACACTTCTGTTACCGTGCTTTGCAACCTTCTGACCCGCTCCCGCAATTACAAATGAGGAAGTAGTGGAAATATTAAAGCTGTTTGAAAGGTCTCCGCCTGTTCCCACAATGTCAAGGGTTTCGGTTACGTTTACCTTAGCCATTTTCTCTCTCATTACCTTGGCAAAACCTGTAATTTCCGAAATAGTTTCGCCTTTCATTCTTAATGCGGTAATAAAACAAGCAGTTTGAGCGTTTGTGGCTCTGTCGCTCATTATAACGTCCATAGCGTTATAAGCCTCCTGCTCAGTAAGGGAAACTCCGTCAACAACCTTTGAAAGATAGGTTTTAAGCTCTGTTCTTTCAGCGTCAGGCAATGAATAAGATTTTGCTTTGGTAGTTTCTATTCCTGCAACCTCATTCAGAAAGTTTTCGATAATAATATTTCCGGTTTCTGAAAGAATTGACTCAGGGTGGAATTGAAGTCCATAGGTAGGGTGTTCGTTATGCTTAACAGCCATAATCTGAGCCTTATCATCAGTTGCAATAACCGAAAGACATGACGGCAAAGTTACGCTGTCAGCAATAAGCGAATGATATCTCGCACCTGTAATTGTATCCTTTAAACTGCTGAAAATCGGAACAGAATTGTTAATCTGAATAGCCGTTTTCTTTCCATGAAGCTGTTCCTTAGCACGAACTATTTCTCCGCCGAAAGCCTCAACGATTGCCTGATGACCAAGACAAACTCCCAGAATAGGAACTTTTCCGCTGAATTTCTTGATAACGTCTATTGAAATTCCTGCGTCTTTCGGGTAACCCGGGCCGGGAGAAATAATAATAGCCTGGGGAGCAAGCTCCTCAATTTCTTCCAGCGTGATTTCATCATTTCTTGCAACTTTAATATCATTGTTCAAAATGCCGATTGCCTGATAAAGATTGTAGGTGAAACTGTCGTAATTATCAATGAGTAAAATCATTTTTACCGCCCCTTTATTTTACAAATTTATCAATAAAAGATTTATCGTTAAAATAGTTAATACCAATAGCGTTACGGATTTCTCCCACTGTCTTATTGGAAACTTCAATAGCTCTCTCAGTACCCTTTTTAAGGATTTCAAGCAAAGCCTCTTTATCCTTTTCAAATTCCTCACGTCTTGCTCTGATTGGAGCAAGCATTTCCTGCATAACGCTGTTAAGGAACTTCTTGCACTTCATGTCTCCAAGACCGCCCTTTTCGTAATGAGCCTTCATTTCGTCAAGGTTCTTATACTCAGGCAGATACTTTGCAAAATCCTCATCTGTTGAGAAAGCTTCAAGATAAATGAAAACCGGATTTCCCTCAGTATGTCCCGGGTCTGAAACATTAATATGAGTAGGGTCTGTATACATTGACATAATCTTCTGCTTCAATGTCTTTTCATCGTCTTTAAGATAAATGCAGTTGCTGAGAGATTTACTCATCTTAGTATTTCCGTCTGTACCCACAAGTCTGTTGCAGGTTTCGTTGTCAGGAAGAATAGCCTCAGGCTCTACAAGAATATCACACTTATAAATTCTGTTAAAGCTTGAAACAATTTCTCTTGCCTGCTCAATCATAGGCAGCTGGTCCTCGCCAACAGGAACATATTTTGCCTTGAAAGCAGTAATATCCGCCGCCTGACTGATAGGATAGGTCATAAATCCCACCGGAAGATTTCTCTCAAAATTTCTCATTTTAATTTCAGTCTTTATTGTAGGATTTCTTTCAAGTCTTGACATTGTAACAAGATTTGAATAATACATTGGCAGCTCGTAAAGTGCAGGAACGTGCGATTGAACAAAAAACGTAGTCTTTTCAGGAGTAAGCCCTACTGCAAGATAATCAAGCATTACTTCAAGAATATTTTGTCTGATTTTTTCAGGATTGTCAGCGTTGTCCGTAAGCGCCTGCAAATCGGCAATCATAACAAATTGGTCATATTTGCCAGTATTTTGTAGCTGAACTCTCTTTTTAAGAGAACCAACATAATGCCCCAAGTGAAGTGCGCCGGTAGGTCTGTCGCCCGTCAGTATAATTTTCTTTTCCATATCGAAAAACTCCTCAGTTTAAATCTCTTATAATTTCGCAGCCTCTTTAACTGCGTTAATAACTGCCATAGCCTTGTTACAGGACTCCTGATACTCATTTTCAGCAACGGAATCAAGAACTACTCCTCCGCCAGCCTGAATATAGGCCTTGTTATTCTTAAACAGAACCGTGCGGATAGCTATGCAGGTATCAATCGAACCGTCGAATGCAAGATAGCCAACTGTACCGCCGTACAGACCTCTCTTGTTAGGTTCAAGCTCGTCAATGATTTCCATAGCCCTTACCTTTGGTGCTCCCGAAAGCGTACCTGCCGGAAGAACAGCCATCAATGCGTCAAGAGGTTTCTTATCCTTTCTCAGCGTACCCTTTACATTGGAAACAAGGTGCATAACCTTTGAATATCTTTCCACAAGCATAAAATCCGTAACGCTTACTGAACCAAATTCAGAAACCTTACCAACGTCGTTTCTGCCTAAATCCACAAGCATTGTATGCTCTGCCCTTTCCTTAGGGTCATTGACAAGAATCTGCTCATGACGCATATCTTCCTCAGTAGTTGTTCCACGCTTGATAGTGCCTGCTATCGGTCTGTTGAGAATAGTACCGTTTTCAACGGAAACAAGCATTTCAGGTGAAGCACCTGCAACCGCATAATCATTATGCTTGAAATAGTACAGATAAGGCGACGGATTGGTTGAACGCAACATTCTGTAAACATCAAAGCTGTCAGGCGGATTGTCAATTTCAAATCTCTGAGAAGGAACAATCTGGAATATATCGCCATTCTTAATATATTCCTTAGATTTAGCTACATTTTCAAAATACTGCTCCTTAGTGATATTCGACTTAACCTGAATTTCAGCACTATTTTTACTGGAACTTCTTTCTTTCGGAGTATAATTCTTCAAAAGCTCAGCAATCTGATCGCACTCTTTTTCACACTCAGTATAACGCTTTTCAGCGTCATCTTCCTTGTTAATATTAAGAATAATTACAGCCTTGTTTGACAAGTGGTCATAAGCCACGATTTTTTCAAACATATGCAAATCTGCGTCAGGCAGGTTCAAATCGTCAGCAGGCGGATTATTCAGCGTTTTCTCAAAATATCTGATTACATCATAAGCGAAAAATCCCATCAGACCGCCTGTAAATTTAGGATAATTATTAAATCTCGGAGACTTGTGAGCCTCGATAATATCGGAAAAATAATCAATAAAATTATCAGTCTTAGTTGTTACGTCAGCCTTGCCCTTTTCCTTAACGGTAATCTCACCGTCTTTGAGAATGTACTCTGCCTTAGGGTCAATTCCTACATAGGAATATCGTCCCCAGCGGTCTTTGTTGTCAACAGATTCAAGAATGAAACAATCATCATAAGCCTCATGCAGGCAATTAAAAAGCTGAATCGGCGTATAAGAATCCACCAGCAACTCATAAAAAACAGGAACCGTCTTATATTCGCTGAAAAGCTCCTTAACTCGATTAATTTCAGGATACAACATATATCGAACCTCCCTGATATAATAAAAAATTAATTTAGACAATAAAAAAAGCCCCATCATACACATAACTCAAAAGTTATGGGACGATAGAACTACCGTGGTGCCACCCAATTTCCCGAAAATAAATTTCGGCTTACAGATACGCATTTTATGAAAACATAAAAATCAATATCCTGTCACACTAACGTAGGAAACACGGCGAGTGATACTCGTAATAAACTTTCACACCGCTCCTCACAAATCCATTCACTGTAAGAAAATGTACCGATTCACACCAACCATCGGCTCTCTGAAACCTTTTACATTCAGCTACTTACTTTTGCTCAAAGGATTTCACATATTTACTTTTTTATTTATTATATTCCTTTTTTCTTAATTTGTCAAGAGAAGTACAGAAGAAAATATTGAACTTTTAGTGAATTAAATCGTTATCTCACCACTGTATTTATTTCCTATCATCAAAAGCTTTATAAGTTCCACTATACGGTTTCTATAAGGAATAAGTCGGTAATTATTATTAATAGGAAAGGGTGATTTTTCGGAAGTTTGCAAGTTGACAGAGGTGTAAATTTGTGATATACTTTTACTGCTAAATTTTCAATCTGAGCTGCAAAGCCCCATTTATCGAGCAGTTTTCTGCTTGACTGATCATAATAATTCGGCAAGATCAATGGAATTATAGATGAAACACTTATCTGAGATAGTCGTATTAACTGAATTGTATACGGAGATGAAAAAATGTTTGAAAGCATGATCGATGAGATCAAAACAAAAAAGCTGAACGTACACGGAATTGAGATATTTCATAACGGCGAGGTCATATTCAAGCACTGCTTTTCTCCTGACCGCAGATATCCTATCTACTCGGCGACAAAGACATTCGTATCAACAGCGGTCGGGTTAGCTGTCGGAGAAGGCAAGCTTTCGATAGATGCACCATTGTATGACTATTTGGAAAGAAAATATACTGACTGTATTCCTGCGGCACAGCGTGATAGTTTCATAAAGCTTACCGTCAAGCGTTTTATGACGATGTCTGTACAGGGATATCCTTTTCGTCCTGAGGGCGTCGATTGGCTAGAGACTTCCCTGTCGCTGCCTATGAATTACAGTAAACCTCCTGTTTTCTGCTATTCAAATATTCCTGCTTATCTTGTAGGGGTTGCCTGTGAAAACGCTGTGGGAGAGCATCTGATAAAATATCTTACGCCAAGACTTTTTGAACCGCTGAAAATTGAAAAGCCCACATACAAAAATTGTCCCCAGAGGCATTTTTACGGTGCAAGCGGAATGGAGCTTACTGTTCACGAGCTTAGTCTGTTGGGACAGCTTTATCTTCAAAATGGCGTTTTTGACGGAAAAAGAATCCTTTCCGAGGAATGGGTAAAGCAGGCGGTTTATCCGCAAATTGCAAACTGTGAGGGCGGTTACGGCTATTTTCTATGGGTTAACGGGAATGATTTCAGAATCAGCGGAAAATGGGGTCAGAAATGTCTGGTTTATCCCGAAGAACAGCTGATGATTACCTATCTTTCCGACCTTCCGGAAAGAGCAGCTGAAATGCTGAAAATTGCTGAAAGCCAAGCGAAAAAAATTCGTCAAGTCTGAGATACAAAAAAGTTACAGGCCGCACCGAAACAAAATTCGGTGCGGCCTGTCTTTGCTCTAAATATTCATAGCGTCAAGCGCAGTTATCGAATCCATTGAAGAAATAAATTCATTGCCATGGGAAAATCCTTCAAAAGTTTTTTCGCCTTGCTTAAAGGCAAAAGATCTGCACATAGGCAGATCCTGCCACCCCTCGCTTTCAAGGGGCTGAGTGGATAATAACACTCCGTCACCGGTTTGTTTATATGACAGCGTTCCTCTCATATTTTTATGCACATACAGAACTTCTCCGTCGAATATCATCAGGTTAAGTTTATTCCTCGGTGAAAGGATTCTTATAACACGCTCTACGATTTCAAAACGCTCTCTTTCGTTCAGCTCTTTCTTCTTTTCCAGAACTTCATTTATATTGTCAAGAAGATACATAAATATTCGCTCTGAATCGGTACTTCCTTTTTGCCGGCAACGGTATTTTATAAGCTCCATTCCGGAATATATGGTGCCGTTGTGAATGAGAACCCAGTGTCTCCCGGAATTATCACTGCCCGAAAAAGGGTGACAGTTCTCTGTCCTTTTTGCACCGACTGTTGCATATCTGATATGGGCAAGCAAAACTTTCTGTGGCGGAGCAGCCTCGATAATACTGCCCAGTATGCGGCTTTCATTGGCACATACTGATTCTTTTTCAATTTTTATATCTCCGTTTTTTTTTAACGCAAGTCCCCAGCCGTGGGGATGCTTACTGCTATGACTAAAAAACTCTTTGAGATATTCTGTAAGGTTAGTTCTTCTTCTCATACTTGCGCCAAACAGCTCACACATACATTACGTTCTCCTTTCGATGTGAATTTCTTCAATGCGGAATTTTGAAAATCATTATGAAAAATTCTATAAACCTCGTCTGAATATCTGTTTGAACCAAACAGCTTTTCTTTCTGAAAATCTATGATCTCAGTGATATGGGGATATTCGGCAAAATATATCCGCATATCCTCCAGCAGACCCAAAGCTGCCTGTACTGCGGGATAGCCGTTGATCTTTATTTGAGATATATCAAATTCTGCCGCCGCTTTATGGTTGGCTATCGCCTGCATCTGCAAAGCGAGACTGAATTCAAAATCAGGCAGGCTGAGTAAGTAGACAAGAAAATAATGGGCAAATTCCAAGTCCTCTGCGAAAATTCCCAGCAGAGACAACGGATTAATGTCGAACATTCTAAGTTCAATATGGTCTGCGCCGTTTTTCTCCAAAGATTCAAGACTGTTCTCTCCGCAGGGTTTCAAACGCACGGGCAGATAAAGCTCGCCTTCTGATAACAGAGCACCTGTATTTATATATCTCCTTACGCTTGCTACATATTTATCAATGCTGCTATAATCAAGCTTGGGGATAAATCTGTTCCAATATCCTTTTTTTCCATTCCTGCGGGAGGAATAACCGTCAAAGCCTGTTCCGCTTAGTCCATCGTTCTCCAAAGACTTGTCATACACAGGGCTTGCCGCATTCAGCAAAACCAGAAGCCAGCTGTAACGACTTGCGTATTTAAAAAGCTTCAGATAAAGGTCATCCTTGAAATCTCTGAAATTCCCGCCACTATAAACGGAGTTAAGAAAACGCTGAGAAAAAGAAAAATTAAAATGTATTCCCGAATAGAGCATAAGCCTTTTTCCGTAACGCCTTTCAAGATTTATCCTATACTCGCTTTTATAAGATTTTTCTCCGCTGAAACGTGCAACAGGTATTTCGTCCTCCGACTCAAAATACGGAGGATTGCTGTAAAGCCAAAGATATTCACCTTTCTGTTCAAGAAGTTCCTCAGCTTCCGAAGATAACCTGCCAAGTTCCTCCATGGCTTGGTCAATACTGTCGCATACGGGAGTAATTATTTCAAGCTGATTTTCGCAGAAATCCCGCTCAAAAAGACTGTCCGTGAAAGGGTGGGGAGTTTGGGAAAGCCTGCCGTCGGCAGTCACCCTCAGCGTTTCACGTTCAAGTCCAAATCCCCCTTCAAAAATATATTTATTATCCGTCAAAATTATCACCTGTCAAATCTGCGCATATTCCTGTATATAGCGCTCTATTGTTTCTCCTTTGTCCAAACCGTCCAGCATTTTTCTTGCCGGATTTGTCAGTTGGCTTGCTCGTTCATACAGTGATTCAATAAAAACTTCCTCACCGTGACCTCTTTTCTTCAAGCCGTCGGCGGCCAGGTCGAGTATTTCGGTCAGCCTTTGAGACAGCTTTCTTTTATCCGTAAAGGATGGTATGTTCCGACGTGAAAAGATCCGCTGCAATTCCGAGGCGCTGTAGCCGTGCGAATATATCACCGTATCATTTTCAAGAAGTTTTTTCAGCTGCTGTACATTTTTAAGCAGTCCGATATGAAAAGCTGCTACGGTCATACTGTCGCTTACCGGCTGACAGCATGAACTGCGAAATTCTATTGTTCCTCTGAAAGTCAAGTCCTCAAATTTAAAGGTACGAAGATACAAAAGGTCGTCAAGTTCAGGTACGACTTTAATATCCCTATACCTTTCGCCGTCAAAATACTCGCCTTTTACAGAGTCGGTGTGAAGATACTCGTTGATAGGTATCGGTGTAAAATTTACATATTTACCGTTTCGCACTGTACAATAGATACTTGTAGATTTTATATAATCCACAAGATCGTCAACGTTTTTTAAACTATACTCGAACATTCCGATATTATGGGGATTGTATCCCTGCATACTATGCTCCCAAAGCATATTTCTTGAACAAAGCAGGTCTGGATATTCAGGAAGATAGGAGTTTGAAAAAAGCATTGCTTTATAGGGTTCAAGTCTTCCGAAAGTATTTATCACGTCGATAAGGTCATCATAATAAACATCTATCTGCACCTGAGAAGCACTTGTGAATGTACCGAAATCGGGGTGGTTGTGAAAGACCACGTCAGTTTCTGCTCCCTTATGCTCTTTATAAGAATATAGATAATGGTACAGCATTCTGTAACGTTCGTTTGGAATAGGCTTATTGTGATTTATATTACAATAGGGATTTACACCCATACCCGTAAGTGTATAGTTATACTTTTTAAATTGGTTGTTGATAAACGAATAATATTTATCAAAGCGTTTTTTTATTTCAAAAAGGTTTTCTCCTTTGCCGAGAGAAAGCTCAAGGTTTGAATAGGAACAGTCAAAAGACAGATCATCGCCTGTCGATTTATCAAGCATTGAATTAACATTTCCGTCTGCGTCCAAGCCCACGGGAACAAAGCCGAAATGCTCACGAAAAGCCTTTGACATTTCAAATACGACAGTTTCCTCCACGGGAGCTTTATTCAAATTCACTACGGGCATTTCGATCTCGATACCGATACTTCGGGTACGGTCAGACTTGGTGGGTTTTATGTATTTATCAAAGATCGCTTTATTAATAGTTTCCTGATACATAAGCTTTTATCCTTTCAGCTTTTTCTACGGTGTATACTACCTCTTAATTCTTACAATTCCTATTTGTTTAATATGAA
>JBJERA010000002.1:0-17213 GCA_051882035.1 Hominimerdicola sp. | reverse complement strand
ATAAGCCTTTCCGTCTTTAATTGAAATTCTGTCCTCACAGAAAAGGGATACAGCCTTAGGTAAAAGTTTCCACTCGACATTCTCCATAATTTTCTTCTGCAAAGTTTCTGGAGTTTCATCATTAGCAATATCCACAGCACCCTGTAAAATTATTGCTCCTGCGTCAGCCTTTTCATTTACAAAATGAATTGTAGCACCCGAAATCTTCACACCGTATTCAAGAGCTTTTTCATGAACCTTTAAGCCGTAATAACCCTCTCCGCAGAAAGACGGAATAAGCGCAGGGTGTACATTGATAATCTTGTAAGGATACGCCTTTGTTACGCACTCGTCAAGAATAATCATAAATCCTGCAAGCACAACCAAGTCGGCTTTTTGTCTGTCAAGCTCAGCAAGAATTTCCTTGCTGTAAGACAAATTATCGGAATAATCTTTTCTGGGAATCACAACAGTATCAATCCCTGCTTTCTCAGCTCTTTCAAGAGCATAAGCGTCCTCTTTTGAGGAAATAACGCAGGTAATTTTACCGTTTTTAATATTTCCGCTTTTTTCAGCGTCAATAAGAGCCTGCAAATTTGTTCCTCCGCCTGAAACAAGTACAACTATATTTTTCATATTTTCACCACCTGTATTAGTGTTCATAACTTAAACATAGGAGGGAACTTGTGAGAAACTCCCTCCTATGAAAATTTTATAAAACTAGCAGATAATTACACCCATATCAGATTCAACAAGCTCGCCGAGAACATAAGCCTCTTCACCGGCAGCATTGATAGCATCGATAGCCTTGTCAGCGTCAGCCTTGTCAACAACAACTGTCATACCAACGCCCATGTTGAATGTGTTGAACATATCTCTTTCAGGAATATTTCCAACCTTAGCAATAACATCAAAAATAGGAAGAACCTGAACGTCCTCTCTCTTAATCTGAGCGGAAAGACCCTTTGGAAGTGAACGAGGAATATTCTCGTAGAAACCGCCGCCTGTGATATGTGAAATAGCCTTAACAGAAACAGCGTCCAAAAGGCTCATTATAGCCTTAACATAAATCTTTGTAGGAGTCAGAAGTGTTTCACCCAAAGTCTTGCCACCAAGCTCATCATAAGTAACCTTTAAAGTTTCCTCATTTACGTCAAAGACTTTTCTTACAAGAGAGAAGCCGTTTGAATGAACTCCGCTTGATTTAATGGCAATCATAACATCGCCGGCTTTCTGAGAGTCAGGATTCAAAATCTTATCCTTGTCAACAACACCAACAGAAAAACCTGCAAGGTCGTACTCGTCAACAGGATAGAACCCCGGCATTTCAGCAGTTTCACCACCGATAAGAGCACAGCCTGACTGAACACAGCCCTCCGAAACACCCTTAACAATGTCTGCAATCTTTTCAGGATAATTCTTTCCTACCGCAATGTAGTCAAGGAAGAACTGAGGCTTTGCTCCGCAGCAGATAATGTCGTTTACGCACATAGCTACGCAGTCAATACCAACTGTGTCATGCTTGTCCATAAGGAAAGCAATTTTCAGTTTTGTGCCTACGCCGTCAGTTCCCGAAACGAGAACCGGCTTTGTAATTCCTGTCATATCAAGCTCAAAAAGTCCGCCGAATCCGCCGATTCCGCTGAGAACACCGTTTGTCATTGTCTTTGCAACGTGCTGCTTCATAAGCTCAACAGCTTTATATCCTGCTGTTACGTCAACTCCTGCTTCTTTATAGCTGTTAGAAAAACTGTTTTCCATAATTATTTCCTTTCAGTCATATTATTTTAAAGTCTGTTTTTTCGCTGAAATTTTATTTTCAAACTTGTCCTTTGGCATTTCCTTAGGAACTTCAATAGGATACTGCTCATTGAAACAGCCTACACAGAATCCGCAGTCGGAATTTCCCGCTAGTTTCTGTACACTTTCAATAGAAAGATAACCAAGGCTGTCTGCACCTATATATTTGCATATTTCGTCATTTGACATTTTGCAGGCAATAAGATTTTCTTTGCTGTCAATGTCAGTTCCGAAATAGCACGGAGCAACAAACGGAGGCGAAGAAATTCTAACATGAACCTCAGTAGCACCTGCCTCACGAAGAAGATTTACAATTCTTCCCGAAGTTGTTCCTCTTACAATACTGTCATCAATCATAACAACACGCTTACCTTTGACGGTGCTTGAAATAGCGTTCAGCTTAATTTTTACTGAGTTTGTACGCTCAGCCTGACTTGGCTGAATAAAGGTTCGTCCAATATATCTGTTTTTAATAAAACCGATGCCGTAAGGTATACCGCTTTCCTGAGAAAAACCAAGAGCGGCGTCAAGTCCTGAATCGGGAACTCCGATTACAATATCAGCGTCAACCGGATGTTCTCTCCAAAGATATTTTCCTGCTCTGAGTCTTGCCTTGTGAACGTTTGAACCCTCAATAACAGAATCAGGTCTTGCAAAATAAACATATTCAAATACGCATATTGTACCTTTGTTTCCGCAATGTGTTTCAATAGAACGCAAGCCGTTCTGGTCAATAACAACAATTTCACCTGGCTTAATATCACGGATAAACTCTGCACCAATGCTGTCAAAAGCACAGGTTTCGGAGGCAATGACATATCCGTCATCAATTTTACCCAAACAAAGTGGTCTGAATCCGTTAGGGTCACGAGCCGCAATAAGCTTTGTAGGCGACATTACAAGCAGAGAATAAGCACCCTTGATTTTATTCATAGCACGTTCAACTGCAACTTCAATAGAAGGCGCAGTCAGTCGTTCCTGGGTAATGGTGTAGGAAATTGCCTCTGTATCGCTTGTTCCGTGAAAAATCATGCCTTTAAGTTCAAGCTGTTCTCTCAAATCTCTTGCATTTGTAAGATTACCGTTGTGAGCAATAGACATAGGACCTTTAATATGTCTTACAACAAGAGGCTGTGCATTAGCAAGTTTTGAATTTCCCGTAGTTGAATAACGAACGTGTCCGATAGCAATATGTCCATTACCAAGCTTTTCAAGAGTTTCCTTATCAAAAACCTGATTAACAAGTCCCAAGCCTTTATGATGAGTAAAAACTCCATCATCATTTACAACAATACCGCAAGCCTCCTGACCTCTGTGCTGTAAAGCATATAGTGCAATATAAGTCTGTGAAGCAACGTCTTGTGTTTTATCAGTGTAAATACCAAATACACCGCATTCTTCATGCAGTCCCGTAACCAATCCGAATCATTCCCTTCCGTTCCAGCAGTATGAGCAAAGCTGACATTCTGGCTTGCCTACTGCCTTTACTGTACCTTCAAGCGACTGGAATTCAAGCGAAGTAAGCTTGAGTCTACGGCAGATTTCATCTCTTAAATGCTTGCCTCTCTCAGTGTTTGAATTACTGTATTCATCAATATATTTTAGTCCCTCAACGCCCTCATGTTCATCAATGATTTGTCTTGCAATAAGTTCAAGCTCAGACGTACTGCGAGAGAAGTTCAGATACTTGCAGCCGTACATAATCGGCGGACAGGCAGAACGCATATGCACTTCCTTAGCACCGTTCTCGTAAAGAAATTCAACAGTTTCTCTCATTTGTGTGCCTCTTACAATACTGTCGTCAACGAACAAAAGCTTTTTTCCCTCAATAAGTTCATGAACCGGAATAAGCTTCATTTTAGCAACCCTGTTTCTCATCGACTGATTTGCAGGCATAAAGCTTCTCGGCCATGTAGGAGTATACTTAATAAACGGTCTTGCAAAAGGAATACCGCTCTTATTTGCATATCCTATAGCATGAGGAATACCTGAATCAGGAATACCGCAAATATAATCAACGTCAGGCAGTCTGCCGTTTTTCATATCAGTTTCAGCCATGATTTCACCGTTGCGAGTTCTCATAACCTCAACATTCACACCCTCGTAACAAGCGGTTGGGTATCCGTAATAAGTCCAGAGAAATGTACAGATTTTCATATTGTCAGTACCTTCGCTGAGAATCTCAAAGCCGTCTTTAGTAATTTCGGTTATTTCACCTGCTTTAAGTTCGTGACAAGTCTGATAACCCATCTTCTGAAAAGCAAAAGATTCAAACGAGAAACAATATCCGTCAGAACGCTTTCCAAGAATAATAGGCAGTCTGCCCATTTTATCTCTTGCGCAGATAATTGAATCTTTGCCCATAATAACCAAAGACATTGTACCTTGAATTTTTTCCTGAGCATATCTTATGCCTTCAACAAAGGTATCTTTCTGAGCAATCAACGCACCGATAAGACCTGCGGAATTAATATTACCGCTGCTCATTGTTTCAAAGTTTGCTCCTCCGTTTTCAATAAGCTCGTTCATAAGCTGTTCGGCATTGTTAATAATACCAATAGAACAAATTGCATAAAGTCCGAGCTTTGATCGAACCATAATAGGCTGAGGGTCTGTATCGCTGATACAGCCGATACAGATATTTCCTCTCATTTTTTCAACGTCTTTTTCAAATTTAGTTCTGAACGGAGAATTTTCAATGGTGTGAATGTTTCTTTGAAATCCAAGTTCCGGAGAATATGAAGTCATACCACCACGTCTTGTGCCTAAATGTGAATGATAATCAGTGCCGAAGAAAACGTCTTGAATGCAGTCGTTAGCAGAAACTGCGCCGAAAAAACCGCCCATTAAATTATTCTCCCATCAAACGCTTCATGATTTCCTGATAAGCCTCTTCAACGCCGCCCATATCTCTGCGGAATCTGTCCTTATCAAGCTTTTCATGAGTGGTTGAATCCCAGAAACGGCAGGTATCAGGTGAGATTTCGTCAGCAAGAATAATCTGACTGTGGAATCTTCCGAATTCAATCTTGAAGTCGATAAGGTCAATATTAAGTTCCTTAAAGAACTTAACCATGAACTCGTTTACTTTAAAAGCATACTTAGTGATGTCTGCAATTTCCTGCTCAGTAGCAAGACCAAGACCAAGTGCATAGTAATCGTTAATGAATGGGTCACCCAAATCGTCGTTTTTATAACTGAATTCGAGAGTAGGCTGTTTTAGCGGAGTACCCTCTTGAATGCCCAGCTTCTTTGAGAAACTGCCGGCAGCAACGTTTCTTACGATAACTTCGAGAGGAACGATTTCAACCTTTTTTACAATAGTTTCTCTGTCGGAGATTTCTTCAACAAGGTGAGTAGGAACACCCTCTTTTTCAAGGAGCTTAAACATATAGTTTGTCATCTTGTTGTTGATAACACCCTTACCGGAAATTGTACCTTTCTTTTCGCCGTTAAAAGCAGTAGCGTCATCTTTATAGTCAACAATTACGAGATCCGGATCGTTTGTAGCGTATACCTTCTTAGCCTTGCCCTCATACAGCTGTTCTGTTTTTACTAAATTCTCCATGATTAAATCCTCCTGATATATTATAAAATCATTAATTTATGCATAACTTTAAATTTCACTCAAAGTTTCTTGAAGCTTTTTATCCTTGGCAACAACGCCGTCAATCATATCCTGCTTAGCCTTTCCAAGCTTTTCTGCAAGGGTATCGTCTGAAAGTGCAAGCATCTGAATAGCAAGAATAGCCGCATTTTTTGCACCGTCAATAGCCACAGTAGCAACAGGGATACCCGAAGGCATCATAACAGTAGCAAGCAAAGCGTCGAGTCCGTCAAGATTAGACGATTTGCAAGGAATACCGATTACAGGCAAAGTAGTGTGACCTGCAATAACGCCTGCCAAATGAGCCGCCATACCTGCTGCGCAGATAATAACACCGAACCCATTTTTTTTAGCATTAGCCGCAAACTCGCTTGCAAGAGCAGGAGTTCTGTGAGCCGACATAACATGACACTCATAAGGAACGCCATAATTTTTTAGTTCGATTACAGCATTTTTTACAACAGGTAAATCGCTGTCTGAGCCCATTATAATCGCAACTTTTTTCATAATTCAATCCCTCCCGAATTAAACAAAAAACTGCAACAATAGCGTTGCAGTTCAATTATTAGTTTACTTCAAAAACTATATGATTAGAGTGCAGAAAACAAGGACAGAACGAACCCATACAAGAGTGTCTGCCGATAAAATATGAAATTACAGAGGATATGCAAATATTCTCATTTGGAATTTTTACCATAAACAAGCTCCTGATTTCATACAGCAAAATACTGCACAATAATTATTAGGTTTTACAAAAGCTTTGCAAAAACGATACTTGCAACGCAGAAAACCTTACATTAATATTGTACAATATTTAAGTGCAAATTTCAACACTTTTTTATATAAAATTTATATCAATTAAAGTTGAATTTATTGTGAAAATTAACAACACTATTAAAAGGTAATATTTTGGCGGTAAACTTCGCCGTCAGCCATGTTGTTTACTAAATTCTGCATTTCAGATTTTGAATGTACTGAGTGAGCGCTGCCAATTATCTCAGATTTCTGCTGAGCAGACAGACCGGCAAAATACTCAAAAGCCTGCGGATTTTGTGCCATAGCCATAGCGAGTCCCAAAGGAAGGTCCATTCCGTTGCTGAAAGATTTATTTTTCATAAAAAATTTCCTCCTACCGATAATTTGTAATATCAGTTTTCCCCGAAAAAATGTATATACTCTAAAATAGAAGATATTTGTGTTGACAATTATTCACTCTAATGGTACAATTAAAACGAATTAAATTGCTGAGGTGCTGTATGGATAATTTATCAAATATCAGTGTGATAAAAGACGTTTTAGAAAGACACAATTTTACTTTTTCAAAAGCTTTGGGACAGAATTTTCTTATAAATCCAACTGTTTGTCCTAAAATTGCTGAAATGGGAAACGCTATGAAAGGTTTCGGAGTAATCGAAATAGGAACGGGAATAGGCGTTCTCACTAATGAGCTTGCCAAGCGTGCGGATAAGGTTGTGGCTATCGAAATTGATGACCGACTTATTCCTGTTTTGGAGGAAACTCTTGCTGAATATGACAATGTAAAGGTAATTAACGAGGACGTTATGAACGTTGATCTGCATAAACTTATTGAGGAAGAGTTTCAGGGATTGAATGTTGCTGTGTGTGCAAATTTACCTTATTATATAACTTCTCCCATTATAATGATGCTTTTGGAGGAGCGTTTGCCTATAAAATCAATTACGGTAATGGTTCAGAAAGAGGCAGGAGTAAGACTTTGTGCAGGAATGGGTTCTCGTGAAATGGGAGCTGTTACTGTGGCAATAAATTATTTTTCTGTTCCCAAAATACTTTTCAACGTGTCAAGAGGCAGTTTTATGCCTGCTCCGAATGTAGACAGCTGTGTTGTGCGTTTTGACATAAAAGAGAATACTCCTGAGGGAGTTACCGATGAGAAATTCTTTTTCAAGGTTGCGAGGGGAGCATTTTCTCAACGCAGAAAAACTCTTTGCAATTCAGTTTCTTCGTCAATGGGAATAAATAAAAGCATTATTTCCCGGGCAATAGAAGAAACTGGACTTGACTATAATGTTCGTCCGGAAAAGCTTTCTATGGAAGAATTTATCGCATTTTCAGAGAATTTGAAGAAACTAACAGAATAATCATTTTGAAATAAGGCAATACTTCTTTGGAGGTGTTGCCTTATTTCGACGTTTTTTACTTGTAAATTTTGCTAGAATTAAAATACAACAATTTTATTTAGTAATATTTCAGTAAGTGGTGATTTGGAATGGAAAAAATTCAAAGAAGTCTAAAAATTCGTTTTAATCTTAATGAGAACAGTCTTCCTGCGATTCTGTTTACAATGGTAATGGCTTTTCTTGCAACATTCGGGAAAATACTTGGTTTTCCCTCGTCAATGAATGTAGCTGTGGCAGTGCTTTCAGGAGGAAATGTGATACCTGCATTTTTAGGAAGCGTTTTGGCATACTTTCTTACAGGAACATTAAGCGACGGTATCATTCAGGTTTGCTCAATGCTGATAATTGCGTCCATAAAATTTATTGTGCCAATGGGCGAGGGGAAAAATGACCCGATTTTTTTGTCACTTGTGACAACGGGAACTCTTATGCTTTTCGGCTGTGTTATGTCAGTTGCCGTGCCATCGGATACATATACTGCGTCGCTCAGAATGATTAGCGCTTTGCTATGCGGCTGTGTAGTTTTCATTGCAAGAAGTATTCAATGCAGAAAAGAAAACTGCGGAGTTTTCGACTTAACAGGAGTAAACGGAATATTCCTCAGTCTTATATACATAATTATAATCTGCACATTGACTTCTGTTCCTATTCCTGTTTTAAATCTCGGCAGAATTTTAGGAACTTTGTGTATGCTTTTAGCTGTGCGGAAATACAAAAATGTTGGCGGTGCAGTAGTCGGAGCATTGACTACTTGCGGAGTTTTACTGTGTGTGCCTGCCCTTGCAAGAAACACATTGCTTTTGGCAACATCAGGCTTGATATGCGGAATTTTTCTTCAACTTGGAAATCTCTTAATGATATTGATTTTTCTTATAGTGTCACTAATCAGCATGGTTGCAATGGGAATAAACGGAGATACTTTCTCCATGTTTGCCGACCTGCTGACGGGAGCAATGCTCTATATTGCCCTGCCGATGCCGTTAGTTAAAAAGCTTGCAAAGCGTGTAGTCGGAGTAAAAAATACCGCAGATATTGTGGGGCAGACTACTTCCTCAAAACTGAATTTTGCGTCGCAGACTTTAAAAGGAATAAGAGGACAGCTGAATATGGTTACCGCTGCTATTGATAAAAAGCAAAAACAGCAGTCTTTGTCGGAAAATGTAAAACTTCGGGTGTGCGAGGGCTGTGACTTGATTGATGTTTGTGCTTTAAGTGAAAAAGAAATGTCTAAGTCCTTTAAAAAGCTTGAAGAAATTATTGAGGAATACAACTGCATAAGTGTGAATGATGTGCGAAAAATATTACCTGCCTGTACCAATGGAAAACTTATGTGCGATACGTTCAACAGTGTTTACAGTGAAATGCTTTCTGAGAAGGCTAACAATATTAAAATTCGGGAAATGAGAGAATTTCTAACTGAACAGCTTTTTTCAATGGAAAATATGCTGAACGATTTGTCATTCAGAGTTGGTCAGGTTCGCAGTGTTGATTCGGCTCTTTCCGCAGCCGTCAGAGAATACTTCTCAAACCTGGGTTATCCCAATGCCAAAGCCTGCGTTTATGTTGACGAGGAATTGTGCCAGCGTGTGGAGGTATTTCTTACAGCTGATTTTAAGGGAGACCTTGTTCGTGTTACCGCAAGCATATCGGAAATAATTGAATATGATTTAGATTTGCCTGTTATTGTTAAAGCCGATAAGCTTACTAAGCTTTCTTTTGCCGAAGTACCAAAATTTGAAGTTGAAGTGCAATCTTTTACTGCCTCATCAAGCGGAGAGTATTCAGGTGACAGTTTTGAGGTATTTGAGCTTAATGGAAATGAAAAATATGCCATTTTGTCAGACGGTATGGGAACGGGAAAAAGGGCAAGGCTTGACTCTGTTTTCTCGGTGAGTCTTGTTACAAGGTTTTTAAGTTCAGGTTTGTCAATGTCTACGGCTCATAAAATGATTAATTCAATGCTGAGAGTTAAAGGTTGGGAGGAATCATTTGCTACTCTTGACCTGCTGAAAATTGATTTAAGCTGCGGCTCTGCTGAATTTCTTAAATCCGGTGCGGCAGACAGTTATTTGTGCCGTGATGGAGGTATAAAGGTAATAAAAGGTAAATCTTTTCCGGCGGGTATTCTGCCGGATTGTCCGCCGGACATGATAAATTTAAAACTGTTTGACGGCGATATAATTCTTATGATGTCCGACGGAGTTGAAAGCTCGGCCGCAAAAGAACTGGCAAGATTTGCTGCACCTTCATCAAAACTTAAATTGGAGGATATTGCCTCTAAGCTTGGTTCGCTTGCAATGTCTATTGGAAATGGCAAAAAACGAGATGATATTACAATAATTTTATTTAAAATTAACAAAAGGAAGTGGAAATGCTGAACAAAATATGATTTATTAATAAAATGATGTAAATTATTGTGCATACATAACAATTATGTGCGTTGAAATATGTAGAATTATGAAAATAATTACGGCGAGTATTGCAATTTTGTGCAAAAACGGTTAAAATATAATTAGGGTAAATTCAATTCATATTTGTTTTTGCCATAATTTAAGGAGGTCAGGCTTATGATTGATTTAATCCCAAAGGATTATGAGCTGCCGCTCTATTTATTCCATAATGGCACAAATTACGAAACATATCGTTTTTTAGGCTGCCATGCAGGCGTTAAGAATGGTGAAAAGGGTTACTTTTTCCGTGTCTGGGCAGCTCATGCTGAGGCTGTTTCGGTTGTAGGAGATTTTAACGACTGGGATCAGGACGCTAACCCTATGGAAATGATTGCAAAAACTGAGGTGTGGGAAACTTTTATTCCTGCGCTTAAAGAGTTTGATTCATATAAATATTGCGTAAAAGGCTGTGACGGAAAAACACATAACAAATGCGACCCTTACGGCGTACATATGGAGGTTGCTCCGGGCACAGCGTCAAAAATTTATGATTTAGACGGCTATAAGTGGGGCGACGGAGACTGGCAGGAAAAAAAGAAAAAAATGAATATATATGAGTCCCCTATGAATATCTATGAGGTTCATCTTAATTCTTGGAAAGTATGTGGGGATGGTAAGTATTATTCATATATTAATTTTGCCAAAGCGATTATTCCTTACTTAAAGGAAATGGCTTATACTCATATTGAATTTATGCCTTTGGCTGAGTTCCCTTTTGACGGTTCTTGGGGATATCAGCAAATTGGTTACTACGCTCCGACTTCAAGATTTGGTACTCCTAAGGATTTCATGCAGATGATTGATATGTTCCATGAGGCAGGAATTTTCGTTATTCTTGACTGGGTTCCTGCACATTTTCCTCGTGATGAGGCAGGGCTTTATCAGTTTGACGGAGGTCCGTCCTATGAGTATTCCGACCCTAAAAAGAGCGACCATTCTACCTGGGGCACAAGAGTATTTGATTACAGCAAAGGAGAGGTAAAATCTTTTCTTATTTCAAACGCTCTTTACTGGATTGAAAAATATCACATTGATGGATTGAGAGTTGACGCTGTTGCGTCTATGCTTTATCTTGATTATGACAGAAGTGCAGGGGAGTGGACTCCTAATATTTACGGCGGTCATGAGAATCTTGAAGCTATCGACTTTTTCAGAGAGCTTAATACCGCTGTGTTTGGCAGAAATCCAAATACTTTGATGATTGCAGAGGAATCTACTGCTTGGCCAATGGTTACAAAGCCTGCCGACCAAGGTGGACTTGGATTTAATTTCAAGTGGAACATGGGCTGGATGAATGATATGCTCAAATATATGCAGTACGACCCGATTGACAGAGCTTTTCATCATGATATGCTGACGTTTTCTTTCTTCTATGCATTTTCAGAGAATTTTATTCTTCCGATTTCTCATGACGAGGTTGTTCATGGAAAAGCGTCCCTTGTTAATAAAATGAATGGTGCGGACATTTCAAAGAAGTTTGAGCAGTGCAAGCTTTTCATGGCTTATATGATGGCTCATCCGGGTAAAAAGCTTGTGTTCATGGGCGAGGATTTTGCTCAGTTCAGAGAATGGGATTATGAAAACGGGCTTGAATGGTTTTTGATTGACGAATATGAAAATCACAGAAATTATCATGAGTTTTCAAAAAATCTTAATCACTTCTATGTTAACCACCCTGAATTCTGGGAGCGAGATTTTACATGGGAAGGGTTCAGCTGGATTTCAAATGACGATTTCAAACAAAGTATTATTATTTTCCGTCGTTTCGATAAAAAGGGCAATGAGATTATAGTTGTCTGTAATTTTGTTCCTGTCGAAAGAAAATCCTATTGCTTCGGTGTTCCGTATTGGGGCGAATATACAGAGGTGTTTAATTCGTCTTCTAAGGACGGTATGCCTTGCACTAATGGAACAGTTGAAACTGTTGACGAAGCTATGCATGGCTTTGAACAGTCTGTATGTATAACCATTCCTGCATTCTCGGTAATGTATTTTACTGTAAAAAAGAAAGATAAACCTAAGAAAAAGAAAGCTGAAAAGACCTTGAAAGTTAAGCCTGAAAAGGCAGTTTCAGTTAAAAATAAGAGTAAAAAAAACGGCAAATAATGTCGCTTTATATAATTTTTTTATTGGTGGGTGAATGTTTATGTTCAACAAAAAAGAATGTGTTGCAATGTTGCTGGCAGGCGGACAGGGAAGCCGTCTTTATGCTTTGACTCAGGATGTTGCCAAGCCGGCAGTACCATTCGGCGCTAAGTATCGTATTATAGATTTTCCTCTTTCCAATTGTATTAATTCAGGAATTGATACAGTTGGCGTTCTTACCCAGTATCAGCCTTTTGTTCTGAACGAGTATATCGGAAACGGTCAGCCATGGGACTTGGACCGTCTTCACGGCGGAGTTCATGTTCTGCCTCCTTATCAGAAAGCGTCTGGCGCTGACTGGTATTCAGGTACGGCAAATGCTATTTATCAAAATCTTTCATTTATTGACAGATATGATCCTGAGTATGTAATCATTCTTTCGGGTGACCATATCTATAAAATGGACTACTCAAAAATGCTTTCTTTCCATAAGGAAAAGGACGCAGCCTGCACTATTGCGGTTCTTGACGTATCTCTTGAAGAAGCATCTCGTTTTGGTATTATGATTGCCAAAGAGGACGGAGAGATATATGATTTTGAAGAAAAGCCAAAGAAACCTAAATCAACTCTTGCGTCAATGGGTATCTACATATTTAATTACAGCAAGCTGAAAAAGTATCTTATCGAAAATGAAAACGATAAGGAGGCTACAAAGGATTTCGGTAACAATATTATTCCTGCATTGCTTGAAAATAAGGAAAGAGTATTTGCTTACCGTTTTGACGGCTATTGGAAGGACGTAGGAACAATAGAGTCACTTTGGGAGGCTAATATGGATCTTATAAATCCTAATATTCCTATTGACCTTTACGACCCAAGCTGGAAAATTTATTCGAGAAATCCTATTCTTCCTCCGCAGACTATCGGACCTAATGCTCACATCCAGAATTCAATGGCAACTGAGGGTTGTGTGATCAACGGTACAGTTGAATTTTCAATGATTGCGGAGGGCGTAACCATTGAGGAAGGCGCAGCAGTTTACGATTCAATTCTTATGCCCGGAGCAGTAATCAAGAAAGGCGCAAAGATAGAGTATGCAATTATCGGTGAAAATACTGTAATCGGAGAGAATACACATGTAGGAGAAAGACCTGAAAATGTTATGGATAAATCCTCATGGGGAGTTGCGGTTATAGGTAATAATCTGACTATTTCAGGTGATTTGGAAATTGCGCCTAAGGCAATTATTTATGAGAATATGTAGAAAGGACCGAGTGATTATGGATATCAATATGGGAAATGTACTGGGTCTTGTTTTCGCTAATATGCACGACACGACTCTCGGCGATATAACAAAAAACAGAACAATGGGTTCTGTACTTTTCGGCGGAAGATACCGTCTGATTGACTTTCCGCTTTCCAACATGGTAAACAGCGGAATAAGCGAGGTCGGAGTTATTACAAAGTCCAATTACCAATCCTTGCTTGATCATTTGGGCTCTGCAAGAGAGTGGGATTTAGCTAGAAAGAAAGGCGGACTCTATATTCTTCCTCCTTTTGGAAATGTTGAAAGCAAGCTTTACAGAGGCAGAATAGAGGCTTTGTACGGAGCAATGAACTTTATCAAACATTCAAGGGCTAAGTACGTTATTTTGTCCGACTGTGATGTTGTTGCAAACATTGACTATAAGCCTATTGTGAAGGCTCATATTGAAAGCGGAGCAGATATTACTGCTGTTGCTCATGCGGGAGTTTACACTTCGGAGGAAATCAAGACTTCGACTGTATTTAATATTGATGAAAACAAGAAGGTAACTTCTGTTCTTATTCAGCCTGACATAAGCGGATACTGTACCAACAGTCTTAATATGTTTGTAATGTCAATAGATTTTCTTGTGGACATAATTCAGGATTCCTATGCAAGAGGAGATATAAGCTTTGAGAGAGACATTCTCCAAAAGAAGTGCAGAGAAATCGATATAAGAGTTTATGAATATAACGACTATTTCAGCAAAATAAACAGTATGTCATCTTATTTCACAGCAAATATGAATTTGCTGAACAGGGAACATGCTATGAAGCTGTTTGTTCCTAAGCGTCCTATCTATACAAAAGTAAGTGATAATGCTCCTGCAAAGTATGATCTTAACTGTGTGGTTAAGTCCTCTCTTATTGCAGACGGATGTATCATCGAGGGTGAGGTTGAAAATTCAATTCTATTCAGAGGAGTAAAGGTTGGTAAGGGTGCTAAGGTCAAGAACTGCGTTCTTATGCAGGGTACTGTTGTTGGAAAAAACACAGAGCTTAACTATGTTATCACCGATAAAAATGCCGCTATCAGCGACAACCATATTCTTACAAGCTCTCCTAACTATCCTATGTATGCCGCTAAGGGAGCTGTATTGTAAAAATACATATATATAATAAAGAATAGGGGGTTTGTTTATGAACATATTGTACACAGCCAGTGAAGCTTTGCCGTTCATAGCGTCGGGCGGTCTTGCAGATGTGGCAGGTTCTTTGCCTGCCGCTTTAAATGCTGAGGGTAACGACTGTCGTGTTGTAATACCCTATTATGGCAGCATCAGACAGATTTTAAAAGACAGTCTTAGCTACATGACCAATTTTACCGTACCTGTTGCATGGCGTAATCAGTATTGCGGAGTTTTTACAGGAGTTGTAAATGGCGTTACATTTTATCTTCTGGATAACGAGTATTACTTTGCAAGAAACGGGCTTTACGGCTTTTATGACGATGCGGAAAGATTCATTTTCTTTTCAAGAGCGGTTCTTGAACTGCTGAGATATATTGATTTCAAGCCGCAGATTATTAATGCTAACGATTGGCAGACTGCGCTTGTTCCTGTTTATTATGATATTTTCTATCGTTATCAGCCGGGCTACGAGGATATTAAAACAGTTTTCACCATTCATAATATTCAGTATCAGGGACAGTATGGTCTTGAACTGATCAACGATATTATGGGTATTCCCCTTTATCATACCAACCTGCTCACTTATGACGGCGATGTAAACTTTATGAAAGCTGCAATCGAAACGGCGGACAAGGTTACAACGGTTTCTCCGACTTATGCACGAGAGATTCTGGACCCATGGTATTCACACAGCCTTGACAGAGAACTGGTTCATAAGCAGTACAAGCTGTGCGGTATCCTTAACGGAATTGATCAGGTTATCTATAATCCTGAAACAGACCCGCTTATTGCAAAGAATTATGGACTAAATAATAAAGAGGGCAAATTTTCCTGCAAAATTCAACTTCTGAATGAGCTTGGCATGGTTACGGGCAAAGAGCCTGTAATCGGAATTGTTACCCGATTTGTTTCACATAAGGGGCTTGACCTGATTAAGTATGTGTTTGAGGATATTATCAGACTTGGTTACAAGTTTGCAATTCTCGGTTCGGGGGAAAAAATTTATGAGGACTTTTTCAGTGAAATGCATTATCGTTATCCCGACAGAGTTGGTTTAACAATAGGTTTTGTGCCTGAGCTTTCTCATAAGATTTATGCAGGAGCAGATGTTTTCCTGATGCCTTCTCAGAGTGAGCCTTGTGGTCTTGCACAGATGATTGCACTTAGATACGGAACTATTCCGATTGTCAGAGAAACAGGCGGTCTGAAAGACAGCATTCGTGACTCAGGCGGAGAAAATGGCAATGGTTTTACATTCAAGTCCTATAACGCACATGATATGCTTGACGCTTGTGTAAGAGCAAGAGCTTATTATGATGATAAGCCCAAGTGGGGCAGACTTGTCAATACTGCGTTAAAGCAGGATTTCAGCTGGAAAAAATCAGCGAAGGATTATCTTGCGGTTTACAATGACATTCACTAAATACCAATAAAAATACAGCATCGAGCAACTTTTTGAGTGGTTCGGTGCTGTATTTATGAAAAATCCGGAACACTAACCATGCTCCGGATTATTTTTGATATTAAATTGTTTTTGAATGTGTAAAGTTTTTCGCTTTACGCTTGACAACTTTTCCTACATGAGCACCGATTTCAAGTGCGGCGGTGTATTTGTCAATAATAACAATCACATAGGATTCAGCATACTTAGGAAAACGTATAGTCAGTGGCCACATATGCTTGACGATCATATCTTCCTCACGCTTACCTATTTCGAAATGCTCTTTGGCATTATCCAGTGCAATTTGCGGATGGCGCATTCCGTGCGGCTTATCTCCTGCCTTTTTCGGAACAGCTCTCCAATCATACAAAAATAAATCATGGAGAAGTCCGGCTCTTGCAGCAGATTTTGAATTAAGCCCAAGCTTTCTGCATACCAGATAATTATAATATGAAACATTCAAACAGTGCTGATAGCAAGTTGTGCTGTAATGGTGTCTGAAATTTTTCATTTCTTTAACAACATCGCTGTCCAACAGGTCTTTAACAAATTCAAAATACTCTTTAAGCTCGTCACTCTGCTCAATAGAATATTTAGAACCGAAAGCCTTTGACATTGGCAAAACCTCTTTTCAAATCTAACTAAGTTGTTTGCGAATAAAGGGATAATTCCTATAATATTTAGTATAACTTTTTTCTATCAATAAGTCAACGGTAATTTATGGTGACTTTGTGTTATTTTTAAGTGCAGAAGACATATAAAACAAGTGTTTTAGTAATATAATAATATTTTAATGATAAAATGCTGAATATTTTGTGCAATTTTTTATAAAAAGCATTGATTTTACTTAAACATAATGGTATAATTATTCTTAAAATTATAGAAAGAAAGGAAAATTGTATATGAATCAAAAAGAAAGAATGAAAGCCAATCTGCCATATAAAGCATGGCTCGACGGTCTTGGTGAGGACAGACGTTTAAATAAATGCAAACTTTTTGACTATAATTCTACACGTCCTGATGATGAGGCTAAATTGGATAGAATTATTCGTGAAATTGTTGGAAAATCAGGCAAGTGTATACATATTGAACCGCCTTTTTATTGCGACTACGGATATAATATTGAAGTAGGAGATAACTTTTATTCAAATCATAATCTAGTAATACTTGATGTGGGCAAGGTGACTATCGGAGATAATGTAGTCATCGGTGCCGGAAGCGTAGGATCAACGATCGCATATACTTTGTCCGGACAGG
>JBJERA010000001.1:0-3747 GCA_051882035.1 Hominimerdicola sp. | reverse complement strand
TAAGAAGGTAAGCAGAGCAGGCAAACATAAAGTCCTGCCACACAATAAATCCGTTTTCATCGCACCAGTCATAGAAATAATCGTCGGGGTAATATCCTCCGCCCCATACTCTTATAAAATTAAAATTGGCTTTTTTACATTCGTCAAGAAGTCTGCGTGTTTTTTCCTCCGTACAGCGTGTTACTATCTGATCTTCGGGAATGTAGTTTGCTCCCATAGCGAAAATTTTTCTGCCGTTTATCACAAAGCAGAATTCCTCGCCCCACTGATCCTTTTCCTGACTTATGGTGAGGGTTCGCAAACCGATTTTTTCACGCTTTTCGTCAACCGTCTGCCCATCTTTTTTCAAGGATACAACGCAGGTATACAAAGGCTGTCCGCCAAAGCCGTTCACCCACCAAAGCTGAGGATTTTCAATTAAAACGGTATATTTATTGTCGGAAAAATTACCCGCTGCACATACCTCTCCGTCTGGGGAATAAACGGTTAGCTCAGGAATACATTCTCCCGAAAAATCCTCATAATTCAGCTTACATGAAAGACGAACCAAGCCATTTTCATGGATCTGAGTATAGTAGCAATCTGAAATTCGTCCGCCATTGAAAGCATTAAGGCTTACATCACGCCATATTCCCATATCAGGCAGTTTCGGACCCCAGTCCCAGCCGAACATACAATGAGCTTTTCTGATGTGAGTGTAGCCCTCCATGCAATGCTCAACGCCCCAAAGATGACGTTTTTCGTCCATTTCTTTAATATAACGATTAGGAGATTTGATTTCCACCAACAGGGTATTTTCGCCTGTTTTAAGCTTGTCCGACACTTCAAATTCCCATATTCTGTGCATATTGTTCGTGTAAGCAAGAAACTCTCCGTTAAGGAAAATGTCGGCTATGGTATCAATTCCGTCAAATCTGAGATAAATTCTATCCGATTTAAGAGTATCTTCGGATACCTCAAAACTCTTGAAAAAATCGTAATCATCATCGCAAATCCGGGTGGAAATATACTCGTTTTCACGGTAATAAGGGTTCGGAATAACCTTTTCTGAAATAAGTGTTTTATACACCGAGCAGGGAACATGGCAGGTATAAACCTCCTGCGAGCATGATTTTTTCATTTTCCAGTTATCATTCAGAACAATTTTCATAAGCAAACCTCCCGATTGCCAATTTACAAAAAACGGGCGAAACACAAGTTCGCCCTCTTGATAAAATTTTCAAGGCAATACCGCACAACTATTGTGTACGGATAACGCAGAAAATTTTTCGTCAGATTGTATAGAAACGACGCAGGAATACTTGCGTATTTCAAGGAGTTTCTATGCAAGATGACGGAAAATTGGCAAGTTAGACGTACGCAAAGCCGTTAGGCGGTAGTTGTGCGGTGTTGCCTTAATTTGTAATACCGTGCTTAACTCTGTCCCCAACCTCTGCACGCTTTGCATTGTTGAATCTGTCAAGCGTTCCCACAAGGTAGCCCGTAATTCTTCTTATTCTCTGAAAAGGTACATCGGAAAAATGGTAATCAACGTCAACATATTCGCCGTCAAGCTTAATATCAATCGCATCGATTGCCTTTTCGGGATAAAGCTGATTTGCTCTTTCAACATAAGCGTTAATTTCTTCATTTGAAAGGGTGCCGTTAAGCACATTTACCTTAATCATCTTAAAATTACCTCTTTCCAAATATCATTAAAATTCAAGTGCAATAATATCATAACACAACATATAGTGCTTGTCAAGGCAATTTCACCTACATATTATATTTTCAGCATAGTAGACAATTAACCTGCTTACCGAAACAAATTCATATCAGCACATATCTCTGTCAACGCTTATAACTGCAAAATATCTGCTGTCAAGTTCAAAAAGCTTGTCGGAAATCATATCCGTAACCTGCGAGTCGCCGTATTTGAATCCAAAAGGAACAACCAAATCAAAAATCAGATTTATATGCGTTTTGCCTTTTGTCATTCTGAAATCGTGAATTGAAAGGCTCTCGTCAATGTCTTTGATTATTTTTATAACGCTGTTTTTAAGCTGAATGGTTTCTTCATCGTCCATAGCAACCGGATCCATATGGATTGAGACAATGCCTTTATATTTTTGCTTTAAATCGTCCTCTATAATATCAATAAGCTCGTGAGCCTCACAGAAATTAGTTGTATCCGGAACTTCCGCATGAAGTGAAATAACTACGTTTCCTACGCCGTAATCATTGACGATAAGGTCGTGAATGCCGATTACAAGTGGGTAAGACATTACTGTTTTTTCAATTTCATTCACAAGCTCCTTGTCGGGACGAGCACCCAGCAGAGGAGTCACGCTGTCCTTTGCAGTCATGAATCCTGTTCGGAAAATAAATATTGCTACCAATGCGCCCATGTATCCGTCAATATTAACTCCCGTGAGCTTTGCGATAATCATTGCAACAATAACCGCTCCTGTGGAAATGCAGTCGGAAAAACTGTCGGTAGCGGTGGCTTTCATAGTTGTGGAATTAATTTTTTTACCAACAACTGTATTAAAGTAGCCCATAAACAATTTCACCAAAATTGAGACGATTAGAATAACAAATGTGAGTGTTGATATTTCGATTTTTTCAGGCTTGATAATCTTTTCAACAGAGGTTTTTCCCAGTTCAAAACCCATGAGCATTATAATAAATGAGATAATCAGTCCCGAAACATACTCCATTCGTCCGTGACCGAAAGGGTGTTCCTTATCGGCAGGAGCGCCTGCGATTTTAAATCCCACTAGAGCCATTATGGAAGAGCCTGCGTCTGACAGATTGTTGAATGCGTCAGCCATGACGGAAATTGCTCCCGAAACAAGTCCTGCTACAAGTTTCCCAATAAAAAGCAGTACGTTCAGCACAATGCCCATACATGAGCCGAGATAGCCATATTGACGTCTTACGTCAGGGTCTTTGACGTTGTCATAATCCTTTATAAAAATTTTCGCAAGAAGCGTAACCATAAAAAATTCCTCCAATCAAAAGGGTGAAAATACATTATATAACACTTAAATATCAATGTCAATATTTTATGGAAATTTTTTCGCCCCCAAAAGGTAATTGTACGATATTAACTAATATATTATTGGTTTTTTGTCCATAATGATAATATCAATCTTATCGGTTTGCTTTCCTTGACATATTCGCTGATATAATGTAAAATAAACATATATTGTGCGAAAAAATCAGAAGTTGGTTCTAACTTAATTCAAGGAGGCTTTTATTATGAATACAGCAGAGTTTAACAGAAGAATAAAAAAGGTGCTGGTTTCTGAGGAAGAAATTTCAGCTAAAATCAAAGAGGTTGGTGCAAAAATCAGCGAGGAATATGAGGGTAAGCCTTTGCTTTTGGTGAGTATACTTAAAGGTGCGTTTATTTTTCTGGCAGATTTGAACAGAGCGATTACAATCCCGTGCGAAACGACTTTCATGTGCGCAAAAAGCTATTATAACGGAACTTCCTCGTCGGGTATTGTAAAAATTACAATGGACGTGGAACAAGATATCAGCAACTATCATGTCATTATTGTTGAAGATATTATTGATACGGGAAGAACTTTAAAAGATGTAATGAAGCTTTTGCAAGCAAGAAATCCTCTTTCTTTGAAAGTTGTTACCTTACTGGACAAGCCTGAGCGTAGATTGGTTGAGTTGAATGCGGATTTTTCTTTGTTTACTGTTCCTGACTTGTTTGTTGTAGGCTATGGTCTTGACTGTGCGGAGCATTAC